>CABYGR010000001.1 GCA_902518595.1 uncultured Pelagibacteraceae bacterium
GGTTTAATAGACTTAATTACAAGCCTTGTTATTTCGACAGTTATTATCTATGCTATTAATTTCATTGCTGGTTTTTCTGGTGCTGACTATACTTTTACAAATGGAGAAGTGTTTGTAATCTGGATTTTAATGGCAATTTTAGTTAATAATTGTCTTAAAAAATAAGATCCCTTAAAATGAATAACTCAGTAAAGACTGATGATGTTATCTTTAATTTTTTTAAACAAATTTGTGATGAAAAAGATAATCAAAAATGTATTGAACTTGGAAATAATTGGATAAAAGCTATGGAAACAAATTTAACAAATATTGAGTCTAGCTTAGATGATAAAGATAAAATTAAACATAAAGAAGATATCCAGAATAATAGAAATCATTTAAATAGTCTTAAAGGTAAAAATTCATCGGAATGGAGAGAGTACGCAACTAAGTGTATGGTTGAAATTATGGATAATAAAAGATAAGATTAATTTGAAAAGGGGTGTCCTAACAGACTGAGATCAAACCCTAAGAACCTGTCCGGTAATTCAGAAAGGGAGAACAATGGATAAAACATATTTTTTAAGTCAATCTACATCTTTAATATTAGTAATCGCTATAAGTTTGATATTTGTTTTTTTAGGGCTATATAATTCAAAAAAATACCAAGGACTAAATAGCTATTTAACTGCAAACAGAAATATTGGATTATTTTCTTTAACAACTAGTTTGACTGCTTCAGCTTTAGGAGCATGGATTTTATTTGGTCCAGCCTCAGCAGCAACATGGGGAGGAATAGGTGCTATTATAGGTTATTCGCTTGGCACAGCTTTTCCAATGTTTTTTCTAATATATTTAGGAAAAAAAATTAGAAAAGAATTTCCCAAAGGATCTTCTTTAATTGAGTTTATGAGAAAAAAGTTTGGAAAAAGTTTGTTCAAACTTATTTTATTAATGACAATTTTTTATATGTTTATTTTTTTATGTGCTGAAGTTACAGCAGTCGCTGTCTTAATAAATTATATATCAGGTACTAAACTTTGGATTACTGCTTTAGTTGTACTTCTATCAACACTTGCTTATACTTTATATGGAGGTTTAAAAGCATCAATATTTACAGATAATATACAAATGGTTGTAATTGGAGTTCTTTTATTGATTTCGTTTGTATACATAAACTCTTTTACAGGATCTCAATTTTCCTTTGAGTTTATTAAAGAAAAAAATCCTCATCTTTTAAGCTCATCTTATATACCCAGTTATACTGCTGGCTTAACTTTCTTTATTGCAGTTGCTGCTACAAACTTATTTCACCAAGGTAATTGGCAAAGAGTATATGCGGCAAAAAATTTTGAAACTTTAAGAAAAAGCTTAATTATATCTTTCTTTATAATTATACCAGTAGTTTTTTATATGGGATTTACTGGAATGGTTGCTTTTTCAATAGACCCAACTACTAGACCTGATCTAGGATTTTTTACATTACTACTTAAAGAACAAACAGAGTTGTTATCTTTGTTTGTTATTGTACTTGGTTTAGCATTAACAATTTCTACTGTTGATACTTTAATAAATGCAATATCAAGTTTAATTGTTGTAGACGGTAAAGCAACTTTTAGTTTGAGTAAAAAAACAAATTATTTAAATTTTTCTAAATATATAATTTTATTTTTATCTCTAATTTCTTTTATCGTTGCATCTAAAGGATTTGATATTTTATATTTATTTTTATTGGCTGACTTATTCTGTTGTGCTTTTGTGTTAACTATTTTCTACAGCTTCTATAACAAGAATATTAATGAAAAAAATGCATATATTTCGATCATAATAGGATTGATTGGAGGTTTTTTGATGTTTCCTTCACCTGATTTTTCAAAAAGTTTACTAGTTGGAGTCTTAATGCCTAAAGAATTATTTGGACCTTTTGTAGCACAATCATTATTATTTTTATCTTTTGTAGTTGCAACTTTTTTACCTTTAGTAGTTTTTAAAGCTAAAAAGTTTTAGTATTACTCGATTGTATTAAATTAATTAATAGCTATATATCTGTCACAATGACAGACAATCAGATAATTATTAATGATCTTTCAAAGATTTATGATAATGGCTTTAATGCACTAAAAAAAATTAGTCTTAATGTTAAACAAGGTGAAATTCTAGCAATGCTTGGCCCAAATGGTGCGGGCAAGACAACTTTAATTAGTATAATTTGTGGAATTGTTACCCCTTCATCTGGCACGGTCACTGTTGATGGGTATGATATAATCAAAGATTATCGTGAAACTAGATCTAGAATAGGAATGGTTCCTCAAGAATTAAATTTAGAATCTTTTGAAACAGTTTTTGACACTGTATCATATTCAAGAGGTTTATATGGTAAATCTCCAAAACCAGAACATATAGAAAAAATTTTAAAAGATCTAAGTTTATGGGACAAAAAAGATCAAAGATTAAGGCAATTGTCTGGTGGAATGAAAAGAAGAGTTTTAATCGCTAAAGCCTTATCTCATGAGCCAAAAATATTATTTTTAGATGAGCCAACAGCTGGAGTAGACGTTGAGCTTAGAAGAGACATGTGGATGGTTGTTGATGATCTTAGAAAAACAGGGGTCACTATTATTTTAACTACTCATTATATTGAGGAAGCTGAAGCTATTGCTGATCGTGTTGCTGTTATCAATCAAGGTGAAATCATAGTTGTTGATGATAAAAAAGAGTTAATAAAGAAAATGGGTCATAAAAAATTAAATATTGAATTGCAAAAAAAAATAACAGAAATTCCTAAAGAATTAGTTAAATATAATCTTGAAATTGATGATGAACATATGGCTTTAGTCTATACTTATAATGTTGGAGCTGAAAAGACTGGTATTACTGATTTGTTACAAGACTTAAAAGATACCGGGTTAAAGTTAAGAGATTTAAAAACAGAACAAAGCAATTTAGAAAAAATATTTGTTAATCTAGTAAAGGAGAACAATGAAATTTAATTATTATGGTTTTAAAGCTATATATGTTCATGAGATGAATAGATTCTTAAGAACTGTAGGTCAGTCTCTTCTCTCACCAGTAATATCTACATCATTATATTTTGTTGTTTTTGGTTCAGTGATTGGTGGTTATATTCAAAAAATTGATGGTGTAAGTTATGGTTCATATATTGTTCCAGGTTTGTTAATGTTAACATTGCTTACTCAATCAATAAGTAATACCTCTTTTGGAATATTTTTTCCAAAATTTAATGGAACTATTAACGAGATTTTAGCAGCACCTATTTCAACACTTGAAACAGTTCTAGCTTTTGTTGGAGCAGGAGCTACCAAAACTTTAATTGTTGGTGCTGTGATATATGTCACTGCTACATTTTTTGCTGATGTTTCTGTTGAGTATCCATTGTTAATGATATTTTTATTAGTTTTAGTTTCTTTTACTTTTGCACTATTTGGTTTTTTAATTGGTGTTGTTAGTAAAGACTTCGAACAAATGTCTATCATTCCATCATTAGTTATTACACCGATGGTATTTTTAGGGGGGAGTTTATATAGTTTGGATATGTTGCCACCATTCTGGCAAACTATTTCTTATTTTAATCCAGTTGTTTATTTAATTGATAGTTTAAGATTTTCATTTTATGGAATATCAGATTTCAATATTTGGATAAGTATAGGCTCCATGGTCTCATTTTTAGTAATATGTGTGATTGCTGTCTCGATATTATTAAAAAAAGGTTATAATATTAAATCTTAAGAAGAAGCTATTTTTTTTTTGGGATCGTAAAAAGGTTTTTCTATTACTTTAGAACTAATCTCATCACCATTAATAATAACTTTTAAATTATTTCCAATTTCTGAATTATCAATCTCTACTATTGCTAGTGCTATATTTTTTTCTAATCTAGGAGAGTATACAGCAGAAGTAACTTTACCAATTCTTTTGCCATCTTTAAATATTAACCAAAAAGTGGTATTTGGTCCTTTTAAAGGATTACAATGTAATTCTAAACCAATTTGTTTTCTTTTTATTCCATCATTTTTAATTTTTTTTAAAGCCTCTTTTCCAATAAAATTAATATCGTTATCTAAATTAACCAATCTGTCCAAGCCTAATTCAAAAGGGTTTGTATCGATATCTGCATCAGCATGATATGAAAGCATTCCACCTTCAATTCTCCTTATTGATGATGTATGACCAGGTTGTAGACCATGTTCTTTTCCTGCTTCCATTATTTTTTCATAAAGTTGATTACCTTTTGAAGCATCTCTAAGAAACAACTCATATCCAAACTCACTAGACCAACCAGTTCTCGAAACAACTAATGGTATTCCATCTAATTTATACTCTTTAAACCAATAATATTTAAGATTTTTAATATCTTCACCAAATAATTTAATCATTATTTCAGATGAAGTTGGACCTTGTAATTGGAGCGGAGACACATCAGGTTCTGTAATATTAACATTCAATCCTGAATTTACTGCTACTCCTTGAGCCCAGAGTAAAACATCGCTATCAGCAAGTGATAACCAAAAATGATTTTCTGCTAGCCTTAAAAGAACAGGATCATTAATTATTCCGCCTTTATCGTTTACAATTAGTACATATTTACATTGGCCAACTGATAATTTTGATAGATCTCTAGGTGTAAGTATTTGAATAAATTTATAAGCATCTGGACCAGTAATTTCTACTTGCCTTTCAACAGCAACATCACAAAGAATAGATTTTTCTATTAAATTCCAAAAATTTTGTTCAGGATTTCCAAAATCTCTGGGAATATACATGTGATTATAAACAGAAAATCCTGTTGCGCCCCACTTAACTGTTGAGTCAAAGTAAGGTGATTTTCTTATCTGAGTTCCAAATCCAAAATTTTTATTCAACATATGAGCTCTTAACATAGAACTTCAAGATCACAAACATTAAAATAACTGACCCATTTCTGAGCCAGTCATTTACTAATCTAATACACAGGAGGAATTGTTTTTATTAGAACTGTTCAGACTCTGTTGAGCCATCCATTGCTGTAGTTGAGCTTTTACCACTACTTATCGTATTGGAAACAGCATCAAAATAAGAAGTACCAACTTCTCTTTGATGTTTAACACTAGTGTAACCATCTTTTTCACGAGCAAATTCTTGTTCTTGAATTTTTGAGTAAGCAGACATACCTTCTTTTTTATATTTTTCTGCAAGTTCAAAAATTGCAATATTCTGTGTATGAAATCCAGCAAGGGTAATAAATTGAAATTTATAACCCATGGCACTGATTTCTTTTTGAAAAGAAGCTATCTCAGTGTCTGATAGATGTTTTTTCCAATTAAAGGATGGTGAACAATTGTAGGCCAAAAGTTTACCGGGAAATTTTTCGTGAATAGCATCTGCAAACTTTTTTGCTTCTTTAAGATTTGGTGTTGCAGTTTCACACCAAATTAAATCAGAGTAAGGTGCATAAGCTAAGCCCCTCGAAATTGCTTGATCTATCCCAGCTTTAACATAATAAAATCCTTCGGGAGATCTTTCACCTGTTAAAAATTTTTTGTCATTTTCATCGTGATCATTTGTAATTAGTTTTGCCGCATTGGCATCAGTTCTTGCTAGGATGATTAATGGTACATCTGCTATATCGGCGGCTAATCTTGCAGCTTTTAAATTTTTAATCATTGTGCCTGTTGGTACCAATACTTTACCACCCATATGACCACATTTTTTTTCACTTGCTAATTGGTCTTCGAAATGAACTCCTGCAGCACCTGCTTTGATAAATTTTTTTGCAAGTTCAAATACATTTAATGGTCCACCGAAACCTGCTTCTCCGTCTGCAATGATAGGTAGCATATAATCAACTTTTTTTTCTTTTTTCATATCACCATCTTTTATTTCCATATGTTGAATTTGATCTGCTCTAATTAAAGCATTATTCATTGATTCAACTAATTTTGGGGCACTATCATAAGGATATAAAGATTGGTCAGGATACATTTCACCAGCACTGTTTGCATCAGCTGCTACTTGCCAGCCACTTAAATATATAGCTTTCAATCCCGCCTTAGCATGTTGTACTGCATGATTTCCTGATAGAGAACCTAACGTGTTTACATAAGGTTCTGAATTTAATAAATTCCATAATTTTATTGATTGATGTTTACACATTGAATGCTCAATTTTTATAGAGCCCCTTAATCTCTCAACCTCTTCTGGAGTATAATCTCTTTTTATACCTGCAAATCTTTTTAAATCGTATGAGATGTTTTCTGCGCTCATTATTGATATCCTGAAAAGTTATATTTTTATTTATTGAAATGAATTAAATAGAACGAATTAGATTTAGTTTGAGTCGTTTAGGGTCTCAACTAGATCTTTCATTCCACTTGAGCCCCAATCACAATGGTCATCTCTCATGTAGATCCCTCTGCTATTATGTCTAGCTAGATCTTCATGTTTTATGATTTGAGCTTCATTTTCGTTATTTTTAATTTTTTCGTCCATGTAAATTTTATAATTTACAGAATTTACAAAATCTATAAAAAAGATTAAAAAGCTTGTAAATAAGAGAAAAAAATTGTAAAAATAAATTTACAAAATTTACAAATAGAAAATATGAGTCAATTAAATTTAAAAATTGGTCCAAAAATCAAGGCTTTTCGAAGACAACTAGGTCTTCAGGCAAATAAGCTTGCTGAAGAATTGAGTATTTCTCCAAGTTATTTGAATTTAATAGAAGGAGGAAAAAGAAAAATAGATGGAGATTTACTTTTAAAAATTTGCGAAAAACTCAATATTGAGCTTTCACAATTAACATCAAAAACAGACATTAATTTAGAAAATACTTTGTCAGAAATTTTGGATGATAAACTCTTTGAGGACTTGGATATTTTAGGTCCAGAAGTAAAAGATCTTGTGGGAACCAATCCTAAAATCGGTAAAGCAATTGTAAGATTGGGAGATATTCTAAAAAAAAAAGATCATGAAATGATAAATAAAATTGAGACTATCTCTGGCAAAATTGTAGATAACAGAAAAAACTCTTTTCCAGGTGAAGTTATTTCAGATTTTTTACAAGAAAATAAGAATTATTTTCCAAAACTTGAAGATTTTGCAAATAAAGTTTTTGATAAAGTCCAAAAAAATAATCGAACAAGGTATATTGCTCTTTGTGATTACTTAAAGGTAGAATATGGCATAACTGTAAAAGATATAATTCCTGAAGAAGACAAACCTTTTTCGAAAATTTTTAATAAAAATAAAAAAGAGCTTTTATTGAGTGATTACAGTTCTTTAGAAACTAAAAAGCTGCATGCAGCAGCTCAAATTGCTCAAGAGGGTGCAAATAAAGAAATTGAAGATTATTTGTCTAATTTTACTTTTCCTTCTGAAGAATCTAAGAAATTATCAAAAGTAGCTCTACTTAATTATTGTGGAGCTGCAATATTAATGCCTTACAAGCCTTTTCATTCAGAATGCAAAAAGCTTAAATATGATTTAGAATTATTACAAAATACTTTTGCAACATCTTTTGAACAAGTTGCTCACAGAGTTACATGTTTACAAGATCCAAAATTACCCGGAATACCTTTTCATTTTTTAAGAGTTGATATGGCTGGAAATATTTCAAAAAGATTTTCGTTATCTGGAATTGAAATACCCAGATATGGAGGTGCCTGTCCTAGATGGAATGTTTACTCAGCTCTTACTAGACCTGGTGTTATTCAAGCTGCAGTAAGTAAAATGACTAATGGAGAAAAGTATGTTTGTATTGCAAGGACAGTTGAAAAAGGAATTGGTAGATTTGGTCAATCAAAAAGTATTTTATCAATTGGACTTGGATGTGAAGCAAAATATGCAAAAGATTTTGTATACACTGAAAATATAAACATTAATGATAAATCTACAGAAATTCCAATTGGTGTATCATGCAGAACATGCGATAGATTAGACTGTTCACAAAGAGCATTTCCTCCTTTACATAAAAAATTTGATGTTGATATCAATACTAGAGGAGTATCTGTTTATGTTGGTGACAAAAATTAATAAATCTAATAATGATTAAATTTATAATTCCTGCAGTAATTTTCTTTTTTGTTGTCTTATTTTGGGAAAAAATAAATGAGGCAATATACAAAAAATTTAACATTAAAATTAATAATATTATTATATTAATATTATTAGTCATTTTAGGCATAATATTTGCCTTATTGTATTACTAATTTTATGAAAAATTGTCATAGCTAATTTGTTAAATGATCATATGATGTTCAATTCTTATTAGGTAATTATAGGCAAATTAAATATATCCAATGAAAGAAATATTCAAAAATGTAAGAGAAAAACTAATAGCTAAATATTTAGATAATAACAGTTCAAAAAATACTAAAAAATTTAAACCTAGATTCAAAGCTAGAATCAGAAAGAATAAACAAATTATTGGAAAAAATATTGATAATTTATTCGATTGGATTAAAGGCGCTGAACTTGTTGAATTAAAAAAATGTAATACTGATGAAGATCCAGTTAGACCAGAATTAGACAATGTTTTTAGAAGAAGTTATGGAAGAAAAATATATGGAGTAAAGTATGGTGGAGAAATTCATGCTGTAATGTGCTTTGCATACACTAATCAAATTCCAAAGAATGTTGATGAACTAAATAAACTTAGTCACGACGCATATTTACAAAGTGCTCAACGAGATCAAAATATTGGTCAAATTGCAATTGCATATACAGTTTGGTCCAAAAAAAAGGGTGGAGGGAAATTAATTGTAAAAGAAGTTTTCAAAAAAATTAAAAAATCCAATCATTTAAATAGACTAGTGACACTCTCACCACTTACAGAAATGGCAACTAAATTTCACACCAGAAATGGCGCTAAACTATTGCAAATTAATGAAACTACTCAAAATTTTGAATACAAAATTCTTTAATTTTACAATCTTTTTTATTTTAATTTTTACTTACAATTGTTTATCAATAGAAATGAATAAAAAACCTTATCACCATTTATCAGATGGTACATTTAGAAATCCAGAAGGATCTCCTGAAAGAGATACAAATTTTAAATGGTCATTCAAAGTTTTTAATAAAGAGAAAAAAAAACTCAATATGACAGTTCCCGAAGAACATGTTGTTAAAAAAGAAAAAGTATTATCTGATTTAAAAAAATTAAAAGATGAGGATTACATTGCATGGATAGGACATGCTACGTTTATTATTAAACTAGGAAATACCACAATCATAACAGATCCCGTCTTTTCTAAAAATGCAGGTCCGTTAATATTTGGTCCAAAAAGATTTACTGAACCAGCCCTAAAATTAAATGAAATTCCTAAAATTGATCTTTTTTTACTTACCCATAATCATTATGATCATCAAGATATGATGACAATTCGTAGGTTTCCATTTAAGGATGCAAAAGTGATGCTCCCACTAAAACTTGGAAAATATTTTACAAAAAATGGATATAAAGATGTAAATGAAATGGATTGGTACGATGAAATAAATGTTAATGAGAAATTAAAAATTACATTTCTTCCCGCAGTTCATTGGTCTAAAAGAAGTCTAACAGATACCAACAAAACTTTATGGGGTAATTTCTTGATTGAATATGATGGAAAAAAAATTTTATTTGCTTGTGATACTGGAGTTGGAAACATTTATAGAGATTTAGGAAATAAATATGGTCCAATAGATATCTCTTTTATTAACATTGGTGCTTATAATTTTTATCCAATATCACCTTATAAAGATAAATCTGCTTATCATACTAATCCCGAAGAAGCGCTGAGTATAGGTAGAGATTTGAAAAGCAAAAAAGTTATAGGAACCCACTGGGGTACCTTTGTTTTATCTTTAGAGCCAATAATGGAACCTCCAGTTAGATTTAAAGAAAATGCAGAGAAATATGGTTTTAAAAAAGAAGATGCTATTATTTTTAAAATTGGCCAATTTAACAAATTACAAGATATAATTAATTAATATGGGAAATAAAAATTCTAGAAATATGATCGGTTATGGATCAAAGGGTAAAAAAATCTCTTGGCCCAATAATGCTAAATTAGCTCTCCAAATAGTTTTAAATTATGAGGAAGGTGCTGAGAATTGTGTTTTAAATGGTGACAAACATTCAGAAACTTTTTTATCTGAAATTATTGGTGCTAAAGCAATTAAGGGGAGGCATATTAGCATGGAAAGTATTTATGAATATGGTTCGAGAGCAGGTTTTTGGAGATTAGATAAATTATTTAAAGAAAAAAAAATTCCAGTAACGATTTTTGGAGTGGGGCTTGCGTTGAAACAAAATCCCGAAGTATGTGATGCTATTAAAAATGGTGACTATGAAATAGCGGCTCATGGATATAGATGGATTGATTATCAAAATATTAAAAAAACAGAAGAAAAAAAAGATATGCAAAAAGCAATTAAGACAATCAAAAATATTTTTGGCTTGAGACCACTAGGTTGGTATACTGGTCGATGTAGTCCAAATACGAGGGATTTAGTTTTTGATGATGGTGGTTTCTTATATGACAGTGATAGTTATAATGATGATTTGCCTTACTGGGAACATAAAGGTAAAAAAAAACAACTTATTATTCCTTATACTTTAGATAACAATGATATGAGATTTGCAACAAATCAAGGATTTAATACAGGTGATCATTTTTATAATTATCTAAAAGATAGTTTTGATGTTTTATATGAAGAAGGGAAAACAAGTCCTAAGATGATGTCAGTTGGGTTACATTGTAGACTAATAGGTCGACCTGGAAGAATTCAATCATTAAAAAGATTCTTAGATTATGTTCTTAAATTTGAAGATATATGGATTTGCAAAAGAATTGATATAGCTAAACATTGGATTAAGAATTATTCATAATATGAAAGAAAAGATAATATTTACTAACGGATTAATAGATTTGGCTCAGCCAAGATTAGGCACAAAAATAATTTTTAAAACAGACGATTTTTTTGCATCTGCAAACAGAATTATTAGTCCAACTAATCCTATCTTTAAGGAAGGTGTATTTGATAAACATGGAAAATGGATGGATGGCTGGGAATCTAGAAGAAAAAGAACTCCGGGACATGATTATATTATTTTAAAACTTGGCAAGCCAGGAACTATTTCTAAGATCGATATAGACACATCTCACTTTAACGGCAATCAACCCGCTATGATTTCAGTTGAAGGGGCCTACTCTCATTCAAATAAGATTAATAAATTAAAATGGACATCAATTCTTCCAAAAAAAAAGACAAAAGCAAATTCACATCATTTTTTCACAGTAAAAAATAAAAAAATATTTACACATATCAAATTTAATATTTTTCCAGATGGAGGTGTTGCTAGATTAAGATTATATGGATCTATAGGAAAATCTGAAAAGTTTAAAAATAAAAAAATAAATCTCGCCTCATTGCTGGATGGGGCATCAGTTATTGCTTGTAATAATGAGCACTTTGGTAAAGCTGAAAATATTTTAGCCCCAGGTAAAGCAAAAAATATGGGTGATGGTTGGGAGACTAGAAGACGAAGAGGTAAGGGAAATGATTGGTTAATTTTAAATTGTATTGAAGGAAGTTTTATTGATAAAATTGAGATTTCTACTCATCATTTCAAGGGAAATTTTCCTAGTCATTGTTCTTTACAGGCTGCTTATCTATCATCAAAAAGCTCTAAACAAATTGTAAACTCATCAAATAAATGGAAATATTTATTAAAGACTACAAAGTTATCATCTAATAAAACTCACTTATTTAAAAATTCTCTTATGAAAAAAGAAAAAGTCAACCATATTAGAATTAACATATTTCCTGACGGAGGCATTTCCAGATTTAGAATTTTTGGTAAAAAGATATGACAAATTTGATTATAAAACCAAAACCAATTACTAAAGAAAATTTCAATAAATTTGGTGACATGATAACAACGGCCAACATCAAGCCACTCGAAATTAATAATGGATATGCAAAAAGATATGATGGTATTGTAAAACTTGATACAAAAAAAGATAATGGAGAATCTACAATTTGTATTTTTTCTGCTTTAAAAAGATCTTTTCCTATGAAAGTCGATATGATGGAAAAACATCCGCTAGGTAGTCAGGCCTTTATACCTATGAAAGAAACTATATTTTTGTCATTTGTAGCACCTGAGGGAAACAAACCTGATTTAACAAAAGTAGAGGCATTTATAATTCCAAAAGGAATAGGAGTTAATTATAATCCTGGAGTTTGGCACTTTCCTTTAATATCAACAGAAAATATGAATTTTTTAGTCATAGATAGAAAAGGAGAGGGCGACAATCTCATAATTCACGATCTACAAAAAGAAAATGTCACTATCGACTTTCAAATTTAATGAGTGACATTACTATTCTTGGAATATTTGTAGCAGACATTAGTTTCTCCGGAGATAAAATTCCAATAGAAGGTGAAACTATTCTTGGGGACAGTTATAATGTTGGACCAGGTGGAAAAGGATGTAATCAAGCAATTGCAATTTCAAGATTAGGAGGAAAGGTTAATTTTATTTCTAAAATAGGCAATGATGAATATGGCAAACTTGCAATTAATAATTTTAAAAAAGATAACATAGATATATCTAATATCATTATTTCAAAAAAACATAAAACTGGTGTTGCTGGAATTCATATTGATAGAAATACAGGAAAAAATGCAATAACTGTTGTTAGAGGAGCACCTGCAAGTTTAACTAGAGAAGAAATTGATACCAATAAAATTAAACAATCAAAAATATTTTTAACACAATTAGAGGTGCCATTAGACGTAACTTTATATTGTTTGAAAGCAGCTAAAGAAAATGGATTAATCAATATTTTAAATCCAGCCCCAGCATGTAAATTAAGCAATGAATTTTTCAAATTGGTTGATTATTTCACTCCAAACGAGACTGAGGCAGAGTATTATACTGGTATAAAAATAATTAATGAAACTGATGCAAAAAAAAGTGCATTAAAACTCATTAAAATGGGTATTAAAAATGTAATAATAACATTGGGAGAAAAAGGATTATTTTTTTCTAATGGTATAGAAAATATCTATATTAAATCAATACAAGTTAAAGCAATAGATACAACTGGTGCAGGTGATGCTTTTAATGGAGGTTTTACACTGGCCCTACTTAAAGGAAAAAAAATTAAAGAGTGTTTAGAATTTGCTAATAGAGTTGCCGGACTATCAACTACCAAATTAGGTGCGGGAGACTCTATGCCTACCTTGAATGAACTAAATTAAAAATAAAAAAAAGCCCATCAATCAAAATTGATGGGCTTTTAATAAAGTTTAATTATTTTTTAGATGATATTGCTAAGTGAATTACAGCACCTAAAGATGCTCCAATTATCCAAGCATATCCTCCTCCACCTCCTAGATTAGCGAAGAAATCATCCATTCCTAAGAATAAGATATTTGGCCATACTGTACCAACAGCAATGTAACCTGATAACACCCAAGCTAACATACCTTTGCCATTGAAACCACCATTGTAGTGATACTTACCATTAGGTGAGTCACTAAATAAGTCGTCAACATCTAATCTTTGTTTTTTGATTATATAGTAGTCAGTAATCATTATACCAAACACTGGAGCTAAAATTGCGCCTAAAGTGTTCACAAATGGAAACATTCCCATTTGAGTAATTACCGCAACCCACATACCACCAATTACAAAACCAAAAGCAGCAGTTATTAAACCACCAATTCTGAAATTAATTTTGCTTGGCATCAAGTTTGCAAGGTCATAAGCAGGAGGTATAAAGTTAGCAACCATATTAATACCAACTGTTGCTGCAAAAAACGCAAATGCTGCAACTACAGTTAATACAATATTGTCTACTTTAGCTACCATATCTGTTGGGCTTGCTACATATTCACCAAAAATAGCAATCGTTCCACCAGTAATCATTAAAGTAATAAATGAGAAGAAAACAACGTTACCTACAAGTCCCCATAAGTTACCTTTTTTCATTTCATCTTCATTTTTAACAAATCTAGCGAAGTCACCAAAGTTAATTACTACAGCAGCAAAGTATCCTACCATAATTGAAAATACTGCTAAGAAAGCTCCAAATGAACCTAGACCTTCAAATCCACCTGATCTTGCTCCTCCAGAAAATATTTCACCAACTTCTGATAAAAGACTTCCACCAGCTTTGAACCAAATTACTATCATTAGTAAAACCATCACTACATAAACAGCAGGTCCCGCAAAGTTTAAAAATCTTCTTACAAGATCTATTCCTTGCCAGAATAAGTAAACTTGGAATCCTGACACAAATATAAATGATACCCACATTACTCCTGTCATTCCTAAAAACATTTCAGTTCCAGGATTGCCAGTAATAGCTGTAATTAGAAGTGCCACAGCAGTTGATGCTGCATAAGTTTGTGCTCCATACCAGAACATTGCCACAAGTCCTCTAGCCATTGCAGGAAAGTTTGCACCAAAAACACCCATACTTACTCGAGCGAATACTGGATAAGGAATTCCATGTTTAACACTTGGTTTTCCAGATAAATTAACTAGCCACATTATAAAAAAGCCAGCAAGTATAAGCGCTGCAAATACTGCCCAACCATTTAGTCCTGAAGCTATAAATAGTGATGCTGCCAAAGTATATCCAAATAAACTTTGAACATCATTTGCCCATACGTTAAAGATTTCGAACCATCCCCAATTTTTTTTATTAGTTGGAGTTGGAGCTAAATCAGCATTGTAGAGCGATTTTGATCTACTCATGTTTCTCCCTGTGTTCATTCAACTAGAAGACGGTATTTTAAATAATATGTAAAGTACACTCATTTTTACGTTCATAATGGGTTAAATTTATGCAAAAAGTATGTAAAATTTAAAAATGCTAAAATTTATTTCATTTTATGTAAATATTGTAGATATCATATGTGAGAGGGTTGGTAGGTTTGTTATGTACTGGGTCTTCTTTATGATGTTTCTTTTAATTTTATCTTTTGTAACGCGAAACATAATTAATTTTCCATTAATGTGGATAATAGAAATGGCTCAATTTACAATTACAGCTTACTATCTATTAGGTGGCGGTTATTCTATGTTATCAGATGACCACGTACGCATGGATTTGTTTTATGGAAAACTTTCAAAAAAAGGAAAATCTAAAATGGATATTTTTACAAGTATTTTTTTAATTTTCTTCCTAAGTATTTTATTTTTTGGGTCAATAACAAGTTTAATTTATACTATTGAAACTAAACAAAAACTTTTTACAGCCTGGGCTCCGTATGTATGGCCAATTAAAAGTTTGATGTCAGCTGGAATTTTATTGATGTTGCTACAGGCCTTTTCAACATTATTTAAAGATATTGCTAAAGTTAAGAATTTAAAAATATAGTTATGTTAGCAGAATATTTAAGTTATGAATTTATTGCACTTTTTATGTTCATAACAATGCTTGTTATGATGTTTACAGGGCAAAGAGTATTTGGAGCAATCGGATTTGTTGCGGCAGCTTCAGCACTATTAATATGGGGAGATGGTTCCATGGAAATGCCGTATACAGCAACATGGAAGCTTTTCAAATGGTATCCAATGTTAACTTTACCATTATTTATCTACATGGGTTTTATGATTTCAGAGTCGGGAATAGCAAATGATCTTTATAAGATGTTTCATGTTTTGTTTGGTGGATTGAAAGGTGGACTTGCTATTGGAACAATGTTTATGATGGTAGCTATTTCAGCAATGAATGGCTTGAGTGTTGCTGGTATGGCAATAGGAGCCACAATTGCATTGCCTGAAATGTTAAAAAGAAATTATGATAAAAGAATGATAACAGGAGTTGTCCAAGCGGGAAGCTCACTTGGAATTTTGATACCACCAAGTGTCGTAATGGTTTTGTATGGTATGATTGCACGACAACCAGTAAGTAAACTTTGGATGGCAGGAATTCTTCCTGGGTTACTAATGGCTTCATTATTTTTAATTTATATTTTTGTTAGATGTAAACTCCAACCAGAACTTGGACCACCACTAAAAAAAGAAGAAAGAAATGTAAGTACTGTTGAAAAAATTAGGTTATTAAAGGCAGGAATAATTCCTTTTGTAATATTTTTCTTTATGACAGGTTTATTTTTAATGGGAATAGCAAGTTTAGTTGAATGCTCAGCGGTTGGAGCTTTCTTAGCAACCTTAGCTGCAATCTATAAAAAAAGATTTAATAAAAATGTTTTAGAAAATACACTTAAAAAAACCTTGGGTGTGTCTTGTATGTTTATGTGGATTATCTTAGCTGCATTGTGTTTTGGTGCGGTATTTGATGGTTTAGGAGCAGGTAGAGCTATTGAAACATTATTTATAGAAAGATGGAATTTAACTCCCTGGGGAGTATTAATAATGATGCAGCTTTCATATATTCTTATGGGAATGTTTTTAGATGATACAGCAATGCTTGTAATAGTTGCTCCACTGTATGTGCCTTTGATAATTTCACTGGGTTTTGATCCTATTTGGTATGGTGTTCTTTATACAATTACATGTCAAATTGCCTACATGACACCTCCTTTTGGTTATAATTTATTTTTGATGAGGGCTATGGCTCCAAAGGAGATTACTCTGCAAGACATCTATAGGTCTATAATTCCTTTTGTTCTTATTATGGTTTTTGGCTTAGCAATAGTTATGGCTTTTCCTGAGATAGCAACCTATCTACCAGAAAAATATTTATCAAGATAATTACAACTAGAAGTTTAAATTAAAATTATTTATTAATAATTTCATTTATTTTTTGTGAATTATTAAGTTTATTAAAAATTAAATTTATACTACTATTTTTTTAATTAACTTACGCGGGAGAAACCAAATGAAAAAAGATAAAAAAATAATAACGAACAAGCGACGTTCGTTTATTAAAAAAGCAGGTTTACTAACGTTAGGTGCAGCAGGAGCTACAGCTATTAAAGCGCCATATGCTTATTCTGCATCAAATCCAATCAAATGGAGATTACAGACTTACTCAGGTGCTCCACTTGGTGCACACGTTGTAAAACCACAAATTGAAGCTTTTAATAAAGCTGCCTATGGTGAAATGGAAATTGAGCTTTATTATGCTGATCAATTAGTTCCGACTGATGAGTTGTTTAGAGCAATGCAAGCAGGTACTATTGACGCTGTACAAAGTGATGATGCTACAATGGGTTCACCAGTTGATATACAAGTATTCGGTGGATATTTTCCGTTTGCAACTAGATATAGTTTAGATGTTCCATCTTTATTTAAATATTATGGTTTAAATGAAATTTGGGATGAAGCATATAGCGAAGTAAAAGGAGTAAAATGGCTAAGCACAAGTGCTTGGGACCCATGTCACTTGTTTACAGTAAACAAAAAGATAACTTCTTTAGCTGACATGAAAGGTTTAAGAGTTTTTGGTGTACCTACTGCTGGTAAATTCTTAGCTAAGTATGGTCTTATTCCTGTGATAGTACCATGGGATGATGTAGAGGTTGCTATGCAAACAGGTGAACTAGATGGTGTTTGCTGGTGTGGTTTCACTGAAGCTTATGAAGTGGGTTGGGCTGATATTTGTAAATATGCTCTAACTAATGCTGTAACTGGTGCATGGTTTGGATCATATTTTGCTAATCAAAAGAGTTGGGATAAATTAAGTCCTAAACTTCAAGCTCTTTATAGAATGTCAATTAATGACTCTCACTACTATAGACAAGTATGGTACTGGGGAGGAGAAGCTGACTTACGTGTTAACGGCAAAAAAATGGAGTTAACAAGTCTTCCAGATAATGAGTGGAGTAAAGTTGTTGAAGACTCTAAAGCATTCTGGGATGAAACTTCTAAGATTAGTCCAAGAGCTAAAAAAGTTGTTGATGCATTTAAGCTATATGCACAAACAATGGAAAAAGCAGGATATCCTTACAGATAAAAATTTTTATTTAGGCGCCTTCTAAAGAAGGTGCCTAAATTTAATTATGGTTTAGAAGTAATACCACCATCAACAATTAATTCAGTTCCGGTAATATAATTAGCTTGATCGCTTAATAAAAACATAGAAGCATTTGTTATATCTTCAGGTTTTCCTACTCTATGTAAAGGAATTAATTTTTCTAAGTTTTTTTTTGCTATAGGTTTTTTTTTCCATCTAACTTGCATACCTGTCTCTATTGGGCCAGGTAAAATTGTGTTAGACCTAACATTACTTGACGCAAATTGTATTGCAAATGATTTTGAAAGTCTAATCATCGCTGCTTTAGAAGCTCCATAAGCATCTTGCGGTTTATCATCACCAGATAAAGCATCAATAGAAGATATATGAACCATAGAACCAAATTTATTTTTTTTCATTTTAGGAAAAATAATCTTTGATAAATACATCATCGATTTCAAATTAATTTTAAAAACTTTATCCCAAATATCTGATTTGATATTCACAGCAGAAACATCTTTGTTAAACCACAAAACTCCAGTAGTATTCACTAAATAGTCAATGCTTTTTTGTTTTTTATAAAATACTTCAATATATGACTTCATTTTATTAAAATTAGTCACATCAACTTTTTTAAATTGACAGTTTGTATTTCTTTTTAAAAAATCTTTATTAGGACTTTTAAGATCTAACATAAGAACAGAAATGTTGTTTTTTGATAATTTTTCTGAAATTGTCAAACCCATTCCACCACTTGCACCAGTAACGATAGCTGATTTTCCTTTATAACTTAGTTTCATTTTATTGTTCTTTTCTTAAGTGAAAACTCTTAGGAGCTGTTAATTTTTCATATGCTATTTCAGATAACGAACAACCTTTTCCAGTTTCTTTAACACCCGTCCAAGATAAGGCTGGATCTAAATAATCACATCTGTTCATATAAAATGTTCCTGTTTGTACTTGATTACCAATAATTTCTGCAATCTCTAAGTCTTTAGTCCAAATAGAAGCTGTTAAGCCATAAGGACTATCATTCATTAATTTTATTGCCTCATTTTCACTTTTAACTTTCATGATTCCGACACAAGGTCCAAATGTTTCTTCAGTCATAAAATCCATTTCATGATTAACATTAGTTAAAATTTGAGGCACTAAATAATTTTTATGTTCTTTAGGAAATTTAAATTTATTTTCATTGATTATCTTTTTTGCACCTTTATTCACAGCTTTATTCATTTGTTTAACAATAAACTCAGCTGCAGATAACTTTACAACAGGACCTAAGTTCGTTTCTTTTTCAAGAGGGTTTCCAAGCTTATAATTATAAGTTTTGGACGCAAACATCTCAATAAAATTATTATATATCTTTTCATCGACATATATTCTTTCAATGCCACAACATGATTGTCCTGAATTAAAAAAAGAACCATCTATTAAATTTTCAACAGTTTTTTCTAAATCACAATCATATCGCGCGTAAGCTGGATCTTTACCTCCTAATTCCAAACCCATATCAATAAATTTTGTATGAGTTGCTTTTTGAACATCGTATCCAGCTTTGACTGAACCAGTAAAAGACACAAAATTAATTCTTTTATCAGATACAACTTTTAGTCCATCTTCATGATTCAAATGAAGATAATTAAAAACATCTTTGGGCAAAGTTTTTTTTGCTGATTGATAAAGTTGTTCAGCGCATAAAGGTGTTTGTGAAGAATGCTTTAGTATAACTGTATTTCCTGCCGCCATTGCAGGAATAATTGAATTAACAGCTACAAGGTAAGGATAATTCCAAGGCGCTATTACAAAGACAATTCCTAGAGATCTTCTTTTAATATAGCTTTTGAAATTATTATTTCCAGTAACATCTATATTTGCTAATTTTTTTTCTGCAATTTTTAACATATACTCAGCTCTTTCTTTAAAACCACTTAACTCACCAGCTGCTTGAGAAATAGGTCTACCCATCTGTCTACTGAGCTCTTCTCCAATCACATCGCCTCTAGATAAAAAATCTTCAACAAAATTTTTTAAAACCTTCACTCTATCCTTTACATTTAAAGTGGCCCATTCTTTGTGAGCTTTAGTTGAATTCTCTATAGTTTGTTCGATTTTTGCTGAGTGATATTCTCTCTCAACATAAATAGTATTATCGATTGGTGTAATAGTTTTTTGCATAATTTTAGTTAAAATTATTTTAGAAAATGATATACATCAACTAAATTCATAAAACACTAAATATTAATATGCAAAAATACAACTGGAATTATCCTACAACAATGTGGGTAGGAGAAAATAGAATTAATGATATTGCTGAAGCATGCAAAACCTTAAATATTAATAAACCATTACTTGTTACAGATAAAGGTTTGGCACAATCAGACATTGTTAAAAAAACTTTATTGATTTTAAAAGAAAATGAATTTTCTGCTGAATTATATTCAAACGTAGTTGGAAACCCAACGGGTACAAATGTTAATGAAGGTGTTGACAGTTATAAAAAAAATAATTGTGATGGTGTTATTGCATTTGGTGGTGGAAGTGGTCTTGATGTTGGAAAAGCAGTTGCATTTATGTCATCTCAAACTTTACCTCTTTGGGATTTTGAAGATGTTGGAGATAATTGGACAAAAGCTAACTCAGATAAAATTGCACCAATTATTGCAGTACCAACTACAGCAGGAACTGGTTCTGAAACAGGAAGAGCATCTGTAATTTTAAATGAAAAAACAGGTATTAAAAATATTATTTTTCATCCAAAATTTTTACCTTCAATTGTAATTTTAGATCCAGTTTTAACAGTTAGTCTACCTTCTAAAATAACTGCAGCAACTGGAATGGATGCATTAGCTCATAACTTAGAAGCTTACTGCGCGCCTGGTTATCATCCAATGGCAGATGGTATTGCTCTAGAGGGCATGAGACTAATTAACAAATGGTTGCTTGAGGCAGTTAATAATGGATCAAATTTAGAAGCAAGAATGAATATGATTACCGCAGCAAGTATGGGCTCAACAGCTTTTCAAAAAGGTTTAGGAGCTATTCATTCTCTAAGTCACCCTGTAAATGCTCTTAATAATATTCATCACGGTTTGTCGAATGCAATATTTATGCCATATGTATTAACTTTTAATAAGGATGTGATTGAAGATAAGATAATTAAAATTTGTGATTATTTAGAATTGAAAGATAGATCATTTGATGGATTTATTAATTGGGTGTTAGATTTAAGAAAAAAATTAAATATTCCTCATAAGTTATCAGAAGTAATTGAAGAAAAAGATTTACAATTAGATCGTTTATCGGAAATGGCGTTGAAAGATCCCTCAACTGGAGGAAATCCAAAAAAACTGACAGAGGCTGATATGAAGATAATGTATCAACATAGTATGTCAGGTACTTTATTTTAATGAATTTGAATATTTTAATAGTAGAAGGAAATATTAATGAAGACTCTAAGATTTTTATAAAAGCAGCAGGATCAACTGCTGCCGATAATTTAAAAAACCTTGTTTTAAAATTAGAACCTAATTCAAATATTAAAATAATTAATCCAGGTAAAGACGAAGAAACAAAAGATGCTATTCAAAATATGGATAATTTTGATGGTATAATTTTTACAGGTGGAGCAATGAGAATAAATGATATGACTGATGAAATTAAAAAACATATTAATTTTGCATCAAACTGTTTTAAGCATAACAAAAAAATTTTGGCAATCTGTTGGGGGTTACAGGTTTGTGTTACTTCAGCTGGGGGAAAAGTGGCGCCAGGAAAAAATGGAGCCCACATAGGAATAGCATCTAACGTCCAAATAAATAATGAAGGAAAGAAAAATTTAATTTATAAAAATAAAAAAACAAAATTTACAACACCAGCTTTTAATTTTGACGAAGTTTGTGAAATCCCAGAAAATGCGACATTGTTGGCTAGTGATAAAGTTAATAAGGTAATGGGAGTGTATTTTAAATCAGGTAACTCTGAAATATGGGGACTTCAGTATCATCCTGATTATGAATATTATCAAATGCTTAATTTATCTAATGAAAGAAAAGACAGAATGATTAATAACAAATACTTTAAAGACGAAAATGATTTTCAAAATCATATGAATTACATTAAAGATGAGGATAAAAAATTAGATTTTGAAAACAGAACTTGTGAAGTAAGAAATTGGTTAGATATTATTAAATAAATTTAATTTTTTAATATTTATTATTTTTAAATTTTTTAAAAGAAAAATTTTTAGACCTTTTTCGATTTTTAAATTTTTTTTTATTTTTAAATCTAGATTTTTTTTTACCATGGTCATCAGATGATTTATCTGACTTATCATTAAAATATTTTGGATTATTTGTATAACCAAAAGGTTTTTTTTTATCTTTAAAACTAGATTTCTTTTTATTTCTAAATTTTTTATTTCTATTAAATGAATTTTTACCTTTTTTATTTCTTTGAAATTTTATCTTTTTATTGTTTTCGGAATTTTTAAAATTAGGATTAATTAATCTACTTATTGAATTCCACATAGATCTATCATTTGGTGTAAGAAATGTTAAAGCTGAACCTTCTTTTCCAGCTCTTCCAGTTCTCCCAATTCTATGAATATAATCCTCTGGTACTTGAGGTAAATCATAGTTGATAACATGTTGAATTAATGGAATATCTAATCCTCTAGCTGCTACATCAGTGGCAATTAATATTCTGCTTTTGCCATTTCTAAAACCATTAATCACACGATCTCTTTTACTCTGACGTAAATTTCCATGAATAGCATCTGCTGAATGTCCATCATATTTTAAACGTTTAACAATTTTATCTGCACCGTGTTTTGTTTTAACAAAAACTAATATTGAACCACTTCTTTCGACTAATTGATTTATTAATTCATGATATTTTTTATCTTGATTTACTTGGAAAGTTTCTTGTTTAATTTTTTCAATTGGTGTCGATAATGACCCAACAGCTATACGTTCAGGATTATTTAAGTATTTCTGGGAAATTTTTAAAATATTATTTGGCAAAGTAGCTGAAAATAATAAAGTCTGATGTTCTTTAGGAATAAACTTCAAAATTAATTCTATCTGAGGAGTGAAACCCATATCTAACATACGGTCAGTTTCATCCAAAACTAAATAAGAAACTTTGGATAAGTTTAAACTTTGTCTTTTTAGATGATCATTAATTCTTCCTGGAGTGCCAACAATTATTCTTGCTTTTTTTTTTAATTTTTTTATTTGTTTTTGCATGCTTTCACCACCGATAAGAAGAGCATTTCCAATTCCAATTTCTCTAACATTTAATTTTAAAACAGTTTGCATCACTTGGCTTGCCAGCTCTCTAGTTGGACAAATAATTAATGCCATTGTATTTTTATCTAAAATCAATTTATTAATCATAGGAATGGTAAAAGCTAAAGTTTTACCAGTTCCTGTTTGTGCTGTTCCTAGAATATCTTTACCAGTTAAACTAACAGGTATGGATTGTTTTTGAATAGGTGTTGGACTATTAAATTCTGCGAATTTAATTGAATTCTTAAGCTTATTTTCTATTGGTAACTCGTTGAAGTTCATTATTTAAGTTTAATTAATTAATTTGTAGGATGCATATATCTTTTTTCAATAAACACAATGAATGTTTTATTAGATAGATAATAAGCTAAAAAAGGGTATTGAGTATAATCTAGATTTAATTTAAAATGTATAAATTGTGCTTAGTTATATTTTACCGTTTATAGTATTAATATTAGTGGTTGTTTTTATTCATGAATATGGACACTATTATTTTGCTAAAAAATATGGAGTAGGAGTCACTGATTTTTCAATTGGATTTGGTCAAGAAATATTTGGATGGAATGATAAATCAGGAACTAGATGGAAAATTTGCTGGATCCCGCTAGGAGGATATGTCAAGTTTTTTGGTGATCGAAATGTATTTTCCCAAGCTGATCAAAAAAAAATCCTTGAAAAGTACAATGAAGAAGATCGACAGAAGTTATTTGTTTTAAAACCTTTATATCAAAGAGTTTTAATTGTATTTGGTGGTCCATTAGCTAATTTTTTATTAGCTTTAGTGATATTTTTTTCAATATACACGTTTGTAGGTAAAGACTTTACTCCGGCAGTTATTAATGAAGTCCAGAAAGATAGCCCAGCAATGGTTGGTGGATTAAAACAAAACGATGTCATTATAGAGATAGATGGAAATGAAGTTAAAAGTATTATGGATGTGTCCAAGTATATTACAATGTCAACTAGTGAAGTTATAGATTTTAAGGTAAAGCGATCTTATGATGAATTAATAGTAAAAGTTAAACCTGATATAGTTTTAAGTGAAGATAATCTTGGTAATAAGATAAATAAACGTATGGTTGGTATAAAATTAGGTGCTTATAATAATGAGACTAACCATATAAAATTAGGCCCTGCACAGGCAATTTATCATGCTGCAAATGAAGTATATTATGTAAGTATTTCATCTTTAAAATACATAGGTGCAATGATATTTGGAAAAGCTGATACTTCTCAGTTAGGCGGTCCAATTAAAATTGCAAAAATATCTGGACAGGTCGCTGAATTCGGTATTTTAGCTTTTATTAGCATGATGGCTTATATTTCAATAAGTCTTGGTCTAGTTAACCTTTTTCCTATACCCATGTTAGATGGTGGACATTTAATGTTTTATGCTTTTGAAAAAATTTTGGGCCGCCCTTTATCTCAAAAAACACAAGAAGGTTTTTTTCGAATCGGGCTGTTTATGTTGTTATCTTTAATGTTTTTTACGACTTTTAATGACTTAAAGGACCTCGGTTTATTTTAATAATGTTATTAAACGTAAAGTAAAAAAACCAATAAAATCAACATTAATTTAATATTTTACAATATATTGTGTTAATAAAAAATTTAGACACTAAAAAAAAGCTTGATTTATAGGGGTTATTTTGAAAGATAATAAAAAACCAATAAATTGGAGCTAAAATGAACAAAAAACAATTAATAGTCAAACTCTCAGGAGCTTTAAATCTAAGTAAAGCTGATTCTGAAAGAACTTTTGATACTATTACAAACACTATTTTAGATGCTTTAAAAGGAGATGATTCAGTAAAAATTGCTGGATTTGGAACATACAAAGTAGCTAAAAGAAAAGCTCGAGTTGGAAGAAACCCACGAACTGGTGAGCAAATTCAAATTGCTGCATCCCAAAAGGTCAAATTCTTGCCAGCGAAAGCTTTAAAAGAAGTATTCAATAAATAATATTTTTTACAGCCTTAATGTATGAAAATACTTTAAGGCTGTTTCTATATGCAAATACTGCATACCCAATTTTCCTAATTAACGTTAGTTTCTAGAAATATTAAAAATATAAAGATTTCTTTAATTGGGAGGTCTTATGACAAAATTAATAAAAAAAATAAGTGTACCACTTATTAGTTTAATGTTTTTATTAAACATGAGTAGTGCAGGTATGGCAGAGACAACAGTTTCTGCTGAAGTAAGTTTTATATTTAATACTTTACTATTTCTAATATGTGGATTTCTAGTATTTTTTATGGCTTGCGGGTTTGCAATGTTAGAGTCAGGTATGGTTACATCAAAAAGTGTATCCGTAATTTGTGCAAAAAATATAGGGTTAATATCAATTTCTGGAATAATGTTTTGGATGTTTGGTTACAATCTTGCCTATGGTATACCAGAAGGAGGGTATATAGGTAGTTTTATTCCTTGGTCTGATTCCAGTGCAGTTGATACTGGTTATTCAGATGGTTCCGATTGGTATTTCCAAATGGTTTTCTGTGCTACAACTGTATCAATAGTTTCAGGAACTTTAGCTGAAAGAATTAAGTTATGGCCATTTTTCTTGTTTGCAGCAATTTTATCAGGAATTTTATATCCAATAGTAATGGGATGGCAGTGGGGTGGAGGCTGGTTAGCTTCTATCGGCTTTTCTGACTTTGCTGGATCAACTTTAGTTCACTCAACTGGTGGATCAGCTGCTTTAGCAGGTGCTATATTATTAGGACCAAGACTTGGAAGATTTACAAAGTCTGGAACTCCAGCACCACTTAAACCATTTGCAGCATCTTCGATACCACTAGTTACTTTAGGAGTGTTTGTGTTGTGGTTAGGTTGGTTTGGATTTAATGGTGGTTCACAGTTAGCAATGGGAACTGCTGATGATGCAATAGCAGTATCTACAATATTTCTTAATACATTTTTAGCAGGAGCTGGTGGAGTATTAGCAGCAGCTGTTGTTACTAGATTAGGTTTTGGTAAAACAGATGTTGTACAAATGCTTAATGGATGTATTGGTGGACTTGTGGCTATTACCGCAGAACCTTTAATGCCTTCACCTTTAGCAGCAATCTTAATTGGTGCAGTTGGTGGAGTGATAGTAGTTTACGGAACTAAACTATTATTTTCATTAAAAATTGATGATGTGGTGGGTGCAATACCAGCTCACTTATTTGCGGGTATTTGGGGAACTTTGGCTGTGCCAATAACAAATCCAGATACTGCATTCGGTACGCAATTAATAGGAGTGCTTTCAATTAACATATTTGTTTTTGTAGCTGCATTAATCATATGGAGCATTATGAAAGCAACTATAGGTATCAGACTAAGTAAAGAAGGAGAAACTAAAGGTACTGATGTTACTGAAACAGGAGTAATTGCATACGCGATACGTGACTAATTGTTAACAATAAAGGGGCTCTTCGCTCTCTGTGTAATTTCAACGTTACCACTGAAGAGTCCCTTAAAAATTTTCTTCCTCTAGTTAGTTAAATTAAAGCCCTTCTTTGAAGGGCTTTTTTTTATTTATTTTCATCCCACAATTTTTTGTAGTCAATAAATGGTGAAAGCCCGTAACTTGAATTGATATTAGTTAAATGTAGTGACAAACTTTTAAGCGGTGAAAAACAAAATTCTTTAAGATAAATTTCATTAAGATATTTTTCAAAAGGATCATGACGATCTAAACATGTATTTTGAAACATTTCCCAATATTGATCTAGCAATTTTTTGCTAGTCAAAAACGTACAAAGAGTCTTATTTGTTGTTCTCCAGTGTCTTTTATTTCCTATCAAAATATTTGTTTTTTCATTATTCATATAAAGGAAAGGATAATCTGTAGGACACATAAAAATATCCCTGCCAATTTGAGAGGCGATTCTTTCATATGAAGCAATCATTTCATCTAACATTGGTTCAAAGTGAAGATAATCATCTTCTACAAAAAAAATTAAGTCATCTCCTTTATCTTTTCCAATTTCAAAACTCTGTAACAAGCTAGCCAAGTTAGAAAAAGTTTCTTTTGTTTTTTGTTTTTTTATTTTTGTTTCAAATTTTTTATGATCAAGAGGAATAATTTCTATATCATTATTGTTAATTAATTTTTTAATTAGATCTAAATTTTCTTTTTTTGAATGGTCATCAATAATTAAAGTTTTTATCTTAAAATTTGGGTATTTTTTTTTACAAAAATTAATTGAATTAATGAGGGATTTTATTGAACGAAATGAATATTCAATTTTCGGCTGTTCAAATAATCTTTTTTTACTTTGATCCCAAATTTCTATTTCAGTATTCATTCTAACTATAATTAGAATAGAATTAACTTTTCTAGTAATCTTTACCTCTCCTAATGGTAAAATTATCGATTTTTCATTAATTATTGATAAATCTTTATTTAATTCTTTATCTAATGTAGGAGATAAAAATTTATTCTGATCAATAATTTCAAAGCCTAATAATTTAATAATTTTTATGAAAAGTTTTTTCATATGTTTTTATTTATGATATAAACATTTACATTAATATGACAATTAAATCATCTCAAACCCTTGTTTCAGAAGCTCTTAAAGAAATAAAAACGATTTCTATAGATGAAGCACACAAAATGGTTGATGATAAACAGTGTAACCTGATTGATATTAGAGATATAAGAGAACTTCAAAAAGAAGGACAAGTTGAGGGTGCAAGTCATATTCCGAGAGGGATGCTTGAATTTTGGTTGGATCCAGATAGTGTATATTTTAAAGATGGAAAACTTGACCTCAATAAAGAGATGGTTTTATTTTGCGCAGGTGGATTAAGATCTGCTTTAGCTGCAAAATCTTTGAAGGATATGGGCTTTAAAAAAGTTTCGCATATAGAAGGGGGCTTTGGAGCATTAAGACAGAGTAAATTTAAAATTGTTTAAGAGTTGTATTCGTCTAAAGCATAATCTAAACGATCTTGTCCCCAAAAAATTTTATTATTAACAACAAAAGTTGGAGCACCAAAAATATCTTTTTTGAAAGCACTAATAGTAAATTCTTTTAATTTTTCTTTAATTTTTGTATTTTGAATTTTTTTAAAAAATTCCTTTTGATCAAATTCAATCATTTCTAAAATTTTATTTAGACTCTTTTCATTAGAAATATCCACATTATCTCTCCAATAAGAATCAAAACAAATATCAAGAAATTTTTTTTGAAATTGACCATCCATTAAAAGATAACCACGCATCAGATATAAAGAATTGATTGGAAATTTTGTGTTCCATTTAAACTTTATATTGTTTTTAATTGCAATTAAATTGCAGTCATTTTTCATATTTTTAAGTTTGCGTTCGTTAAATGCTGGTGGAGTTATTTCACCTAGTTTATGAAGTCCACCTAACAAGACTGGTTTATAAATAATATTAATTATTTTATTTTTGTTTAATGATTTTAATCTTTTGTAGGCTAAAAATGAGTAGGGACTTATAAAATCGAAATAGAATTCAATCGATTTAGTCATATAACTTTATGCTTTTGGCATGAAATATTCTAATTAACCAATAGATAAATAAACCTAAGGGGCCAATTAAGTAAGTAGTGATAAGGGGTATAATTAAAAGAATTTTGTTTATAGAAAATTTCTGTGAATCATTAACAATCCATCCACCTGTAAAAAGGTTGATTGAAATAAAATGTATCCAAAACATCATAAGAAAAGTATCGTTAGAAAATAGTTCTGAAATATTATTGATACCAAGATAAAGATTAAAATTATCATCAAAATTAAATGAATTTAGATAAGATTTATAAAGTACAAATATATACGCTCCACTTAGAACAAGAATTGGAAATATAGAAGTCACTAAATATCTACTTAGATAAGATTGAGGGAAGAAAATTAATATTAACCAAAATGGAAGAACACCTAAATTCACCCAATAATACAGCATTTCAATAGTGAAATAATTATAAATTTGTTCGATCATTTTAAAATATATTATATTAAATTTAGTCATGATTCCTATAAGAAAGAAAAAAAAAACCTTAAAGGTAACTGTTGATGAAATGAGAAATTTTGCATTTAATTATATTGAAAAATACGCACCTTCTAAGCAACAACTTAAAACTTATTTATTAAAAAAATACCTTAAAACCTCTGCATTAAACCTAAAAAAACGAGACGTTACTAATTTAATTGATATTGTATTATCTGATTTAGAAAAGAGTAAATTTATAAATGATAAATTTTATTCAGAAAGCAAAGCAAAAAGCATGATTCAAAGAGGAAACTCAATTAACAAAATAAGAAGTTATTTAATAGGCAAAGGAATTAATGATAATTTTATTAAAGATACAGTAGATAAAATCCGTGACGAAAATTCAGATCAAGATTTTTTTTCAGCAATAAAAATTTGTAAAAAAAAAAGAATTGGTCCAGCGAGGACTGAGGAGAATAGACCTTTGTTTTATAAAAAAGATATTTCTCTATTAGCAAGAAATGGGTTTGATTTTGAGACTTCAAAAAAAGTTATGAATATAGAAAGGGAAGATTTTCTAAAGATAATTAATTTACTTTAATTTTTTATTTTTTTCTACTTTGACAAGGTAATCAATCTTATTTTTTAAGTAACTTCTTACAAAAACAAAAACTATTAGTCCAAAAATTGAAACGGAAACTATAATTATTAAAATTACTCTTAATTGTTCATCCATTATGAAATATTTTTACTTTTTAGAATTAAACTTGGGTTTTTAAAATTTTTTTTACCATACAAAACTTCATTACCATTAAAATCAACTATACTTCCTCCAGCATGTTTTAAAATAGCATGACCTGCAGCAATATCCCATTCAAAGGCCCTCGGTTCAGCTACGTAACCATCATATTCTCCAGCAGCTATTACACAAAATTTTAATGAACTTTTCATTCTCACATATTTTTTAACATTAAGTTCTTTATAAATTTTCTCTATTTCAGGTTTGATTTTATTTGAGTAAGAAACAAATTTGATTTCATTTTTATTCAAATTTTTTGAACTATTAAGTTTAATAGATTTTCCATCTTTTAATTCAAAAGCTAAATTTTCACCATAAGAGTAAAACATTCTATTTTTTGCAGGTGCAAAAATTAATCCTGCTGCAGGTTTTTTTTCAATTATTAATCCAGCATTAATTGTAAATTCTTCAAGATTATTTACATAATCATTTGTTCCATCTATAGGATCTATTAACCAAAAGTTTTTTAGATCATTCATATTTTTATTATCAGAAGTTTCCTCTGAAATAATTGGCAAATTAGGAGTTAATTCTATTATTTTATTTGAGATAATTTCGTTTACTTCTAAATCTCCATTAGTAACTGGAGTGTTGTCACTTTTTATCTTTTTTGTAAGTCCTTTTTTTCTAAGTTCTAATGAAATTTTTCCAGCTTTCAAAAAAGTATCAATTAAACTTTCAATAATTTGTTTAGTATTAATTTCCAACATTTATTTTTTTTAATTCAATATTCTCCGCATTAATTACTTTTTTTCCAACATTTTGAAAATTTACAGTAACTTTTTTATTAATTATTGATTGTACTTGTCCAATACCCCAATCTTTATTAATTGGATTAAAAACTTTATCTCCTGGCTCAAAATCAAAAATCATTTAATTTAACTTATATTAGAAATGAGTATAAATACCATCAAATGAATAACGAATTAAATTCTATAGGATTGAATAAAAAACCATCTGATACAACTGTGGTGGTAGCCATGTCTGGTGGAGTAGATTCTTCTACAGTAGCAGGAATGATGAAAAAAGAGGGATATAAAGTATTAGGCATTACTTTAAAATTATATGATGATGGAAAAGATGTAGCTAAATCAAAACAATGTTGCTCTGGTCAAGACATCATGGATGCAAAAAGAGTAGCTCATAAACTGGATATTGAACATAAAATTTTATATTTTCAAAATAAATTTAAACATGGAGTTATTGATAATTTCGTTGAAAGTTATCTTAAAGGAGAAACCCCAATACCGTGTGTGCAATGTAATCAAACAGTAAAGTTTAAAGATTTGTTTGAAGTTTCCAAAGACCTTAAAGCAGATGCTTTAATAACTGGGCATTATGTAAAAAGTATTACTAAAAATTCAATAACAAGTATGTATAGAGCAATAGATGAAAACAGAGATCAAAGCTATTTTTTATTTAATACTACAAGAGATCAATTAAATTATTTAAGATTTCCCTTAGGGGGACTGCTTAAAAATGAAACAAGGTCTATAGCAAAAAAATTAGATTTAAACGTTGCTGATAAACCTGATAGTCAAGATATTTGTTTTGTACCTAATGGAGATTATGCTTCTGTTATCCGCAAGTTTAATCCAGATTCATTTAAAAAAGGAAATATTAAAGACTTAGATGGTAAAGTTATAGGTGTTCATGATGGAATAATAAATTTTACTATTGGTCAAAGAAAAGGAATAAAAGTCTCAGATAAAGATGCACTATATGTAATTAAAATTAATTCTTATAAAAATGAAATTATCGTTGGTCCTAAAAAACATCTTGGAAAAAAAACTATTTATTTAGATAGATTAAACCTTTTGGTAGATAATAATGAGTTTAAAAAAAAGATCTTAGTAAAAGTTAGATCTACAGGAAAACTTCTTGATGCAAAAATAAATTTTAAAGAAAATAACTCTGCTGAGATAAATCTCGATGTGGAAGAAGAGGGAATTTCACCTGGTCAGGCTTGTGTATTTTATGATCAAGATCAATTAGGTTATAAAGTTTTAGGTGGTGGATGGATAACTAATTAGGTTTTTTCCACATTAAAAAAGATAAAAAATAAAAAATTAACAATATAAGAAAATAATTCCACTCTAATATATAATCAATGTTTGAAGAAAAATTATAAAAAATTAAAAGACCCAAAATTAATGCTGATGAAGAACATATAAAAATTACAAATGATAATTTAATAAAAATTATTTTTTCATTAAAATATTCAATAAATTGATCTTTAATTAATAAAACTTTTCTTATCAAAAAAGCTTGAGCTAAAATCTCAAATAAAATAAAAAAAACAACATAAGATCTTCTTAATTTTGTTAAAAATTCGCTATCGAAAGTCCATCCTAGGAAAAAAACATGAAAAAATAAAAATATTGCTGAAAGAATTCCAAAAGAAAAAAAATAATAATTTTTTTTATTATTTGTTAATTTTTTAAATATAAAATTGAAATAATACCAATAAAGTATCATCAAAATTACCGTTATATACAAAACTGGTTTAAAAAAATAATTTAATGGAAATCTTTTAACTATATTGCTTATAGACGTCTCTCCTTTAAAAAAAGGGTTTACAACTACATTTGTACCAAATGAAGCATCTTTATGGTTTTTTAATTGATATATTGACTCATAATAAAATGGAAAAATATTATAAATAAACAAACTATTTGAGTTAAGTATGCACACCGTATCTAATTCTTTTTCTAAGGAACGTTTTAAATAAACTTCATAATTCAAATCTTTGATGATATCAGCATTGGACTCATCAGCTCTAATTTGGTCAATTTTATCTCCTTCTTTATTTATAAAAGTTTCTGATATTTTATTTTTATAACACTGACCTAATTTAGTAAATTTTTGATAGTCTATATTTCTATTCTTACAAAATTCATTATTTTTACTACATAAAATTGTTGAAGACTTTTCAGATTTATCTAATTTAAAATTATAATTGTAACCTTTTTCAAATTTAAAGTTTATTAGGTAGTTGTGAATTATAAGTGATCCCACTAAGCCTATTGCAGGTGTTAAAAAAAGAAAAAAAGCCAATATCCGAAGTTTTCGAATACTTTTAATTACACTCATCTTAGTTGGGTTTATTTTTTTTTATTTTTTCTTTTAGCTCTTCTTTTTTTTGAGCCCTGTTTTCTTCGACCTCTATGCTTTTTTGGGTACCCCATTTTATCCTCTAGTTATAATTTAATTGAAATTATAGGCCGGATATAGCATTGTCCGTACTAGTTATCAAATTTTTTATGTCAAATTCATTTAAAACCTTTTTAAAACACACAGCAAAAGACTTTCATAATCAGTCAGTTAATCCTCCAGTTGTGAGAGCTTCAACTATAATTTTTAAGTCTATGCAACACATTAGAAAGACTCAAGCCAAAGCAGAAAAAAATCCAACTGGCGGTTACTATGATTACGGTAGACAAGGAACTTCAACTACTCACATACTTCAAAAAATACTTACTAAACTAGAGGAAAGTTATCATGTTTTTACAACACCAACTGGTTTTGGGTCGGTCTTTCTAGCAATTTTCAGCATTATGAGACCAAATGATGAAATGTTGGTAGCAGATCCTGTGTATAGTCCTACAAGACTTTTAACACAAGATTATTTAAAAGAATTTAATATAAAAACAATTTTTTATAACCCTCATGACCTTAAAACATTACAAGATAACATAAATAAAAAAACAAAATTAATTTTTGTTGAAAATCCAGGAAGTAATTCATTTGAATTTCAAGACCTAGGAAAAATTATATCCATTGCAAAAAAAAATAAGATAGTTACAGCAATAGATAATACTTGGGCTACACCATATTATTTTAAACCAATTAAATTTGGCTTTGATATGTCGATTGTATCTGCGACTAAATATTATTCAGGCCATTCAGATGTCATGGGAGGTAGTTTGGCTGTAAATAAAAAAGTTTTTAATAGAGTTAAAGCTGCTGAAAAAATTACAGGTTTAAGACTAGGACCAGATGATGCATATTTAATCACGAGAGGATTAAGAACACTTGATATAAGATTAGATAGACACAGGGAAAACGCAAAAAAAGTTGCAGGTTTTTTATCTAGAAATAAAAAAATTAAATTACTTTATCCATATAAAAAAAATTCTTACAATTTTAGAATGTGGAAAAAATATTACTCTGGTGCCTCAGGTTTAATGGGATTAAAAATAAAAGCTAAAAATGTTAATTCAATCAAGAAGTTTGTAAATTCATTAAAATTATTTGGCTATGGTTATAGCTGGGGTGGTTTTGAAAGTTTAGTTTTACATCAAGAGTTTAGAGAAACTGGAAAAAGAAGATATTTAAATTTAGCAAAAGATGAACATCTTGTTAGATTACATATAGGTCTCGAAGACCCAAATGACTTAATCGCAGATATTAGACAAGCATTAAGACATTTAAAATGATACCAGAAAAATTTTTCAAATCTAAAACTTCAATAGTAACTTTATTTGCTGCATGCTTTGTAGTCTTAATTTCACTAGGTGTGAGACAAACTTTTGGCTTATTCTTTATGGATTTTAATGAAAGTTTAAATATTAGTAATACAGCTTTTGGACTTGCAATAGGAATACAAATGTTAATGTGGGGTTTAACTGGCCCTATTTTTGGTGCGATAGCTGATAGATATGGTGGACATATAGCTATAATTTCTGCATTTATATTTTATACCTTAGGTACTTATTTCTTATATACTGGTCCTAACACTGGAATCTTCTTTCAAATTCATATGGGTTTATTAATAGGAATTGGACTTGGTGGTACTGCAATAAGTATTCCCATGTCAATTGTAGGTAAGCATTTTCCATTATCAACTAGGACAATTGCAATGAGTTTTGTCACTGCTGTTGGATCTTTTGGTTATTTCCTTTCACCAATTTTTACCAACTATTCTTTAGCTGAATTTGGTTGGAATTATACCTTATTTATCTTTTCTTTATTTTTACTAACTGGATTGGTTGCTGCATATTTTGTAAGATCTCCATCAGATTCTGAAAGTATAGAAAAATCATCAAATCAATCATTTAAAGAGGCTTTAACAGAGGCTTTTAAAACTAAAAGTTATATTTTGCTGGTCTCAGGTTTTTTCGTTTGTGGCTTCCATATTACATTGGTTGGAACTCATGTACCTAAGTATGTTATCGATAGAGGATTAGAAGACTGGACTGCTGCTGCTATTTTATCATTGATTGGTTTATTTAACATTTTTGGCTCTTTGTTGAGTGGTTATCTTTCAGCAAAAATGAGTAAAAAAATTATTCTTAGTGGAATTTATTTTCTTCGAGGCATTTCCATTATTCTTTTTATATTTACACCCGCAAGTAATATAAGTGCGTTTTTATTTGGAGCTAGCTTTGGTTTTTTATGGTTATCTACAGTGCCAGCAACAAGTGGAATTGTGGCACATATGTTTGGTACTAAATATCTTGGAATGCTGTACGGGATTGTTTTTTTAAGTCATCAAATTGGTTCGTTCTTTGGTGCATATTTAGGAGGTTTATTTTATGACCTTTATGGTTCTTACGATTATGCGTGGTATTTAGCAATTGCTTTATCTGTATTCGCAGCAATAATACATTTGCCAATTAAGGAAGAACCAGTTTTGAGATTGAAAACAGAATAAATTGAATAAACAAAACTTATTAGCTGATCTACATCATTCAGGAAAGCCATATATTATTTATAAATCTAACAAGGGTTTTAATTTATATACAAATTTTTCAAAAAAAATTATCTTAAATAAAAAAAATATTTATAAATTTTTAAACAAAAAGAACATCAATAAAAAATGTAAAAAAACTGATTTATTTATAGGTTTTTTTGGATATGAATTATTAAATAATTTAATTGGTATCAAAATCCCAAAACAAAAAAATATTAACTTACCAAAAGGGATTTTTTACAAACCCGAAACTAAAATAGACTTAACTAATAATTTAAATTATAGGAACGGCGATAATATTAAACAAAAGAACAATTTCAAAATAAATATAAATAAAAAAACTTATACAAAAATTTTTGATAAATTTAAAAAAAAAATTAAAAGTGGTGAAACTTATCAAATTAAGATCTGTACAAAGTACAAAACAAGTTCAAAAATAAATCCTCTAGATTTCTTTTGCAGATTATCAAAAACAAATTTAGCTCCAGAAGCTTTTATGATTAAGGATAAAAATTATTCGATAATAAGCTGTTCCCCTGAAAATCTAATTACTAAAAAAAGCTCTTTAATAACAACTAAGCCTATAGCAGGAACTGTTAAGAAAAATAAAAATATGAATAAAGTTAAGGCATTAAATTTTTTTAGGAAAAATCTTAAAGAAACTAAAGAACATAATATGATAGTTGATATGGAAAGAAATGATCTATCTCGTATTTGCAAAGTAGGATCTGTTAAATTATCAAAAAAAAGAGTCGTTGAAGAGTATAAGGACCTTTTTCATTGTGTCAGCTTAATAAAAGGAAAATTAAAAAAAGGGATTAAAAATATTGATATCATTAAAGCTATGATGCCGGGTGGTTCAGTAATCGGCTGTCCAAAAATAAGCACTCTTAATCTTTTAAATAACCAAGAAAAAGAAAATAGAAATATCTACACTGGAAGTTTTGGTTATATAAAGTTTAATGGAGATATGAGATTTAATATCATTATTAGATCAATTCTAAATTTTAAAAATATTTCAGAGATTTCAGTAGCTTCGGGTGTTGTTGTAGACAGTAACGCTAAACATGAATTTAATGAGAATTATATAAAAGCTAAGGCATTAATTGATTTATTTAAATGATTTACATAATTGATCACAACGATTCATTTACTCACAATATAGTCCATCAATTCTCGTTATTTGATAAAGTTGAATGTGATAACTATAACAATGTAAACAAAGCTAAACTTAAAAAAGCCTCAATAATTGTTTTTTCACCTGGCCCTGGAAATCCAAAAGATTATCCAATAACCTCAAAAATCTACAAAGAATTTAAGAGTAAAAAAAAGATTATAGGCATTTGTTTAGGTTTTCAACAGATACTATTTTGTGAAGGCGCAAAAATAGTAGAACAAAAAAAAATTTATCATGGATTTCAATCCAGTATCCAAGTTATCAATGACAAATCATTATTTTATAAAGGCAGAAAATTTAAAGTGGGTCGATATCATTCTTTAAAATTAAAAGAACCTTTTAAAATTAAAAATTTTGATATAACTATGAGATGTTTAGAATCAAATGTTGCAATGTCTTTTGAAAATAGCAAAGATAAAATTTATGGATTTCAATTTCACCCTGAGTCATTTTTAACTATCAATGGCAACTTTCTTATTAAAAAAATCTTATTGGCTTAAGAATTTGCAAGAAGTAAGTTTTAGAGATTTATGGGGCGATCATGGTATTTTCACTACAATGTGGATCTTTGGAAAACCTCCAAAAATTTTATTTTTTGAAAATCACATAAAAAATTTAGTTGAGTCTCTTGAAAAATATGGAATTAAAAAAAAATTTATTCAAAAAGATATTTTAAAGATTATAAATAAAAATTTATCTAAAAAAACTAATTATAATCATTTACTTAGAATTGCTTTAAATAAAAGAGTAATTTCTATATCTTTAAGAAAAAGATTTTCACCAAAGTTAGATTTTGATTTAAAAATTGTAAACTTAAAACGTGAAAAGCCTAAATATAAAAACTTAAAATATAAAAAAATTTTATCACATTTATCAAAAATGGATAATTCGAAATCAGATATTGCTCTTATAGTTAAAAAGAAAATTTTAGAGTCAGGAACCTCTAATTTACTGTTTATAAAAGATAAAAAAGTTTTCACACCGAAAAAAGATTACTATGAAGGAAATACTTATAAATTTTTTAGAACTAAGATTAAAAAAATAATCAAAAAAGATATTTTGATTAAAGAATTAAAAAATTTTGATGAAATTCTATTAGTTGGTTCTGGAAAAGGAGTTGCATCTGTAAAAACAATCAAACAAATTGGATGGAAAAGAAAAAATTTAAGTCAATTTAAAATATTTTCAAGATATTACACTTTAGCAACCAAAAAATGTAAATTATATAAATTTTGATAATATGAGGGATCCAAATAATCCGTGTTTATTTTGCAATATCAAAGAGAGTGGAAATATTTATGAAAATGATCTTGCTTATGCTAGTTATGACTCATATCCAGTATCAGAAAATCATTGTCTAATAATTCCTAGAAGACATATTAAAGATTACTTTGATTTATCTAATGAAGAACTTGTTGCATGTAATGATATTATTAAAGTAATGAAAAATAAAATCCTTAATAAGGATCAAAAAGTAAAAGGTTTTAATATTGGAATAAATATTGGAAAGGTTTCAGGACAGTCCATTTTTCACTGTCATATCCATTTGATTCCACGTAGAGACGGTGATGTTGAGAATCCTCAAGGAGGGGTTAGATCTGTGATACCAATGAAGCAACATTATAAACGTAAAATATAGCTTGTTATTAAGGACAAATTAACCAGAGTTTGAGGTTGAACTATTAATCCAACTATATATAAAACCTAAAATTACTCAAAAACTAACTATAGGCGGAAATGTTAAGCAATAATCCTTATTCTATTTTGGCAGAGACTATCTCACCGCTTGTAATGCAATATTTTATTTTAGCGATGATACTTTTGATTTTAGTTGGAACAATTATTCAAATGATTCATCACAAGAATCTTACATATTTTTTTAATAATGCAAAAAAAGCAAAACTTTCGGCAACTAAAAAATTAGGTATGGGAGAAAAAGTATCTATCATTGCCAAAACAACAGTAGTCGATATTGGTACAACTTCTGAACTTGGTATTGGTAAAAGACGACTTTCGCATGTGCTTGGAATGTATGGAACTATTTTATTTTGGGTATCTTCAGTAGTATTAGTTTTTTGTTATACAGGTGTAGGTAAATCTAATTCGGAAGCATGGTCAATACTATGGCATGCAGGAGCAATCTTAACTTGCTTAGGTGGATATTGGTTTTGGTTTTTTCTAAGGGTAGATGTATCTTCAGAAGCGCATCCTTGGTATAGAATTATTAAAGCAGATTTATTTGTATTAGCATTACTTGCTTGTGCAACTTTCGGATTAATTTGGTCATATACACAATTTAAAGGACAAATTAGTCTTTCTTATATATTTTTAACTTTATTTGTGGCTTCAAATTTAATTTTATTTGGTGGTGTTTATTGGTCTAAATTTGCACACATGTTTTATAAACCAGGAGCTGCTATACAAAAAAATTTAGCTGAAGCAGATGGATCTAGAGATAATCTTCCTCCACCAGCAGATGCCCCTGAGCAATTTGGCCTAGGTATAAAAAGAGAAGAGCCAAAACATTATTAATGTGTTAATAAAAAAGGAGTAAAATAAAAATATGTCAACTTTTGTATACATGACTAGATGTGATGGCTGTGGTCATTGCGTAGATATTTGTCCATCAGATATTATGCATATTGATGAAAATATCAGACGTGCAAAAAATATTGAACCAAACTTTTGTTGGGAATGTTATTCATGTGTTAAAGCATGTCCAAATCATGCGATTGATGTTAGGGGTTATGCAGATTTTGCTCCTATGGGTCATAGTGTAAGAGTAAGAAGAGAAGAAGAAAAAGGAACAATCTCTTGGAAAATTAAATTTAGAAATGGAACTGAAAAAAACTTTGTGTCACCAATTACAACTAAACCTTGGGGAAAATTTATTCCTAAACTATCAGAGGGTGATAAACCCAATCAAGGGGAAATTAATACTCAGAGACTATATAAAGAACCAGAAGGTTTAAATACTAAAAAAGAGTTACCATCAGTTCCTAAAGAGTCTTTTAAAAAAGGTGTTTATTATTAATGGCTAAACATAAGACTCATTTTGAAGATTGTGATGTATTAGTTGTAGGTGGAGGTATGGCAGGTACCGGAGCTACTTTTGAAGCTAGACACTGGGGTAGAAACTTAAAAATTATTTGTGTTGAAAAAGCAAATATAGATAGAAGTGGTGCAGTTGCTCAAGGATTGTATGCAATTAACTGTTATATGGGAATGCAATGGGATGAAAACCAGCCAGAAGACCATGTAAGATATGCTCGTAATGACTTGATGGGAATGGTTAGAGAAGATTTAGGTTATGACATGGCTCGCCATGTAGACTCAACGGTACATATGTTTGATGAATGGGGTCTACCTATGATGAAAAATGAAAAAACTGGAAGATATTTAAGAGAAGGTAAATGGCAAATAATGATTCATGGTGAAAGCTACAAACCTATTGTTGCTGAAGCTGCAAAAAAATCTGCAGATAAAATTTATAATAGAATAATGATTACTCATCTTTTAATGGACGAGTCTAAAGATAATAGAGTAGGTGGAGCAGTTGGTTTTAATATGAGAACTGGAGATTTTCATGTATTTAGATCAAAAACTGTCATAGTTGCTGCTGGAGGAGCCTCTCACATTTTTAAACCAAGAGCAGTTGGAGAAGGAATGGGCAGAACATGGTATGCTCCTTGGAGTAATGGTTCAGCATATGCATTACCTATTGCTGCAGGTGCAAAAATGACTCAAATGGAAAATAGAATTGTCTTATGTAGATTTAAAGATGGTTATGGTCCAGTTGGGGCTTATTTTTTACACTTAAAAACTTATACTCAAAATGCTAATGGGGAAAATTATGAAAAAAAATGGTATGATCAAACAAAAGAATTAGTTGGCGAATATATTGATCATCACCCAACTCCTACTTGTTTAAGGAATCATGCATTTATTCAAGAGACAATGGCTGGTGGAGGACCAATTCAAATGGTTACTACTGAAGCTTTTCAAGACCCACATTTAGAAACAGTAGGTTGGGAAAATTTTTTAGGAATGACTGTAGGTCAAGCAGTTGTGTGGGCATCTCAAAATATTGATCCAAAATACACAAATCCAGAATTAACTACTTCAGAGCCATATGTGATGGGATCTCATGCAACATGTTCAGGAGCTTGGGTTAGTGGACCAGAAGATTTATCTCCACCAGAATACTTTTGGGGTTATAACAGAATGTTGACTATAGATGGTCTATTTGGTGCAGGAGACACTGTTGGTGGAAGTGCTCATAAATTTTCGTCAGGATCATTTACAGAAGGCCGTTTAGCAGCAAAAGCAGCAGTTAAATACATTGAAGATCAAAAAGCTGATGGAATAAACGTTACAGATAAACAGTGCGAAGATTTTAAAACTAAAGTTTATAAACCTCTAGATACTTACACTGTAGCTCAAAATGAAATTACTGGTGGAACAGTTTCTCCTAGCTACATATCACCAATCCAAGGCTTACAAAGGCTTCAAAGAATTATGGATGAATATGTTGGTGGAATAGCAACTAATTACATGACTAATGAAAATATGCTTAAAAGAGGTTTAGAATTATTAGCTTGGTTAGAAGAAGACTTAGAAAAAGTAGGTGCTGAAGACTATCATCAGTTAATGAGAGCTTGGGAGCTAAAACATAGAGCCTTAACTTCTCAATGTGTAACAGAGCACACTTTATTTAGGGAGGAAACTCGTTGGCCCGGATATTATTACAGAGGGGACCATATGAAACTAGATGATGATAATTGGCATTGCTTAACTGTTTCAAGAAGAGACCCCAAGACTGGTAAATTTACAATGGAAAAAGTGCCTGTTTATCATATTGTAGATGAAAAAGAGAAAAAGAAAGCCTCTTAAAGATTATATATTAAGTGTGAATCATCAATGGATCTTTTAGCTAAATCCGAAGAAGATATTTTTGAAATTGGTAAACCATTTTGGGAGAATCTAGTTAGATCATCAAATCTTAAAGATTATGGGGGATTTACTAAAGATTTTTCAACTCAGATGCTGTTTGGAGCTAACGAAGTGGAACTAGGTAAGCAATGGGCTAACAATGAACTTATTACTAATTTAAATGAAACTTACGAGCCTTTTGGGACTTTAAAAAGGGGTGAACATATTACTATTCTTATTAAACAAACTAATAAGAAAATTCCAGGTGAGTTTTTAGGCAGATTGGTTCTAGGTTTAGAGGACGGTGTGATCAAGGTTTTTGGAGCAACCATTTATTAATTAAAAAAAACTGTTCTATTCAATTATAGTTTGACAATTTTTTTCTTAGGTGTATGAGAAATGTAGATGCGCTTATCAAATATAAAAAATCTTAAAAAAAATCAATAATAAAAAAACAACTTTTATTAAAACTGGGATTTTTTCAGCTATAGCTGCTTGTTGGAGTGTGATCTTGGTTGGAACTTTTATAACTTTTAAATAAGCTATACTTAAAGTTTTTTTATTTTTAGATGGACGTTTTTTTACCAATAGCTCAAGTTTTTGTTAATCCGATAGAAATACTTTTGTTAAGTGCTTTAGTTGGAGTTCTATCAGGTTTATTTGGTGTAGGTGGTGGGTTTTTAATGACACCATTTTTAATTTTCTTGGGTGTTCCACCTGCATACGCTGTTGCTAATGAAGCAAATAATATTTTAGCAACCTCTGTATCAGGATCTACTACTCACTATTTAAAAAATACTTTGGATTATAAAATGGGCTTTATGATTGTAATTGGTGGCTCAATAGGAACAGCTTTGGGTATATACACTTTTACCTATTTTAAAGGTATTGGAAAAATAGATACAGTTATTTCTTTAGCCTACATGTATATACTCGCAATTATTGGAACATTAATGTTAGTAGAGAGTCTTGGTGAAATAGATAAAGCCAAAAAAAATCTTGCTGAAAAAAAAAAATTACATGTTCATTATTGGATTCATGGCCTTCCTTTGAGGATGAGATTTCCAAAGTCTAAATTATATGAGAGTGTATTTACGCCTATCATAATTGGATTGGCTGTAGGTTTTATAGCTGCTATTATGGGTATAGGTGGTGCTTTTATATTAGTACCAGCAATGATCTATATTATTAAAATGCCCACAAGATTAGTCCCAGGGACTTCATTGTTTGTAACTATTTTTGTGAGTGTGATAGTTACTTTTTTGCATTCATTTAATTATGGCTCAATAGATTTAATGCTAGTTTTAATGTTAGTTGTTGGATCTATAATAGGAGTTCAGGTTGGCCAAAAACTAGGTGAAAAAATTGATAGCTCAGGGCTTAAAGCTTTGTTAGCCATCTTGTTGTTAATTGTTGGTATAGCTATTGCATACGATACTTTTTTTGCAGAAGAAATTAAAAATGGAACGACGAAAGTACTAAGTGCTGATTTAAACTTTTTCTCAAAATTCATTCAAGAATTTTCTAAAGACATGCCTTTTTTTTATGGATTGTTTTCTATTATGTTTGCTATTCTTTTAGGAGTTGGAGCTGCATTTATTAGAAGATTTTTATCAAATTTTAGAAAAAAATATTTTAAAAAGTTATCTTAATAAAAAATTTAATATTAAGCACTTCTATAAAGTTTAGTCATTACAAATTCTTTATGACCTAAAGCTTCTGCACAAGTTAGTCGTCCATTGGCCACTCTTAAAGTGGTTTTAATCAATTCATCACCTGCTTCAGATAAATTCATTTCTCTCGAAAGAATTTTTGAAACATCACAATCAATATGTTCACCCATACTTTTAACAGTCAAAGGATTTGCGGTTAATTTAATAACAGGCTCAATTGGGTTACCAACAATATTACCTTGTCCAGTTGGGAATAAATGAATATTAAAACCAGCTGCTGCCTGAAGTGTTACACATTCTGCAGCTGCTGATGAAGTATCCATAAAATATAAACCTTTTCCTTTTTTTGGCTCTTCAGCAGGCTCAAGAACATCAACAAATTTGCAATTCCCAATTTTTTGAAAATTTCCAAAAGCCTTTTCCTCAATAGTAGTCAGGCCACCAGCAATATTCCCTGCTGTAGGTTGACTTTCTGAAAGATCATCTGTTGCTTCTTTCAAAATAAAATCGTTGTAATCATTCCAGGTTTTCATAAATTTATCCGAAGCTTCTTTTGTTGCTCCTCTGGTAGCACAAACTTTTTCAGCTCCAGTTAATTCTGAAGTTTCCCCAAAACATAAATGAACTCCTAAGGGCTCTAATTTATCCATTAAGTTTCCCACTGTTGGATTAGAAGCCAAACCTGATGTAGTATCAGACTCACCACACTTAACTGATATCCATAAATCACTTAGAGGACATTCTTCTCTTTGTTTTTCAGAAGCCCACATGACAAATTCTTGAGCTTTTTTAGATGCTTTCATTGTAGTACCAATGTCTCCAGTTCTTTCAATGTGAAATCCTTCAACTGGCTTTCCGGTTTTAGCTATTCCATCAACAATTTTTTTAGTCCATTTAGGTTCTATTCCAATAACAATAACAGCAGCAACATTTGGATTACAACCTGTTCCAATCATTGTTCTAAAATGAAGTTCTAGATCAGCACCAAATTGAAGTCTTCCATAAGAATGAGGAAGTGCAATTGTACCTTTGATATTATTGGCAACTGCTTCAGCGCATGCATTTGAAATATCATCAACTGGAAGAATGATTACATGATTTCTTGTACCAGCTCTCCCGTTTTCTCTTTTATAACCTAAAAAATTTTTTGGAATTTCCATATCTTTACCACTTCTTTGTTTTAACATTGTGAACATGTACGTGCTCACCTTTCTTGATAGCTTTAACTACTTTGCCAATATCATGACCATATTTTAGAATTGTATCACCTTCTTTTAGGTCAACCATTGCAATTTTATGACCTAAAGGTATTTCGTCTGCTGATTGAATATTTATTGTATTGTCATTTTCCATTATCCAGCAAGAACAGTCTTGTTTTGGACTAATTTTTTCGATCACTACTACTCCTACATTGTCTTTTTCATCGTGAATTATAATTTCTGTAGCCATATCGTGTCGATTTGTTTGTTTGAAATTTGTAAAATCTTATATATTAATCGCAAAAATTAACAAACGAATTTTATTAAAGTTTTAAATTTTATATTTTAGAGAGGTTCTAATTTTATGACAAAAATGACAACAGAAGAAGCTTTTGTAAAAGTTTTGCAAATGCATGGTATTGAACATTCTTTTGGAATTATTGGTTCAGCATTTATGCCGATTTCAGATATTTTTCCAGATGCAGGAATTACATTTTGGGATGTGGCACATGAAACAAATGGTGGTTTAATTGCTGATGGCTATACAAGGGCTACCGGTAAAATGTCAATGGTTATTGCTCAGAATGGACCAGGCATCACCGGTTTAGTTACACCAATCAAAACAGCTTATTGGAATCATACACCACTTTTATTAGTTACACCTCAAGCAGCTAATAAAACTATGGGACAAGGAGGATTTCAAGAAGTTGAACAAATGAATTTATTTAAAGATATGGTTTGTTATCAAGAGGAAGTAAGGGACCCTTCTAGAATGGCAGAGGTTTTAAATAGAGTTATAGAAAAAGCTATCAGAGGTTCAGCTCCAGCACAGATTAATGTACCAAGAGATTATTGGACTCAAGTAATTGATATCGATCTTCCACCAATAGTAAGATTAGAAAGACAAGCTGGTGGAGTTGATGCAGTTAAAAAAGCTGCTGATTTATTATCTAATGCAAAATTTCCAGTGATATTATCTGGAGCTGGAGTTGTAATTGGTGGTGCTATAGACGATTGTAAAAAACTTGCTGAAAAATTAGATGCACCAGTATGCTCAGGGTATCAGCACAATGATAGTTTTCCAGGAAGCCACCCATTAGCTGCTGGACCATTAGGATATAATGGATCAAAAGCTGGCATGGAGTTAATTAAAAAAGCCGATGTGGTACTTGCTCTTGGTACAAGATTAAATCCTTTTTCAACATTGCCAGGTTATGGAATGGATTATTGGCCAAAAGATGCAAGCATCATTCAAGTTGATATGAACTCAGATCGTATTGGATTGACTAAAAAAGTTACAGTTGGAATTTGTGGAGATGCGAAATTAGTTTCACAACAAATTTTAGCTCAACTTTCTCCAACCGCAGGTGATGCAGACAGACAAAAAAGAAAAGATATAATACACCAAACAAAATCAGCATGGCTACAAAAATTATCTAGTTTAGATCACGAAGAAGATGACAAAGGTACAGTTTGGAATAAGGAGGCAAGAAAAAGAGATTCAGAAAGAATGTCTCCTAGACAAGCTTGGAGAGCAATTCAAGCTGGTATGCCAGATGATGTGATTATTTCAAGCGACATTGGAAATAATTGCGCAATAGGAAATGCATATCCTACTTTTGAAAAAGGTAGAAAATATTTAGCACCAGGATTATTTGGTCCTTGCGGTTATGGATTTCCATCAATTTTAGGAGCTAAAATTGGTTGTCCAGATACACCCGTAATTGGTTTTGCTGGTGATGGAGCGTTTGGAATAAGCATGAATGAAATGAGTTCATGTGCAAGACCAGAATGGCCTGCTATCACAATGGTAATTTTTAGAAATTATCAATGGGGAGCAGAAAAAAGAAATTCTATTCTTTGGTTTGATGATAACTTCGTTGGAACTGAACTTGATCCTGAGTTGAGTTATGCAAAAGTTGCTGATGCTTGTGGATTAAAGGGTGTGAAAGTAACAACTATGGAAGAAACTACAAATGCAATCAAACAATCTTGTGATGATCAAAAGAAGGGAACTACAACATTTATTGAAGTAATTCTTAATCAAGAGCTTGGTGAGCCTTTTAGAAGAGATGCTATGAAAAAACCAGTTAAAGTTGCAGGAATAGATAAAAAAGATATGAAGAAACAACCTTCTTTAATATAAAATTTATTTTTTTAATATAAAATTATATCCACTACATTGATCTAAATTTTTATTAAAAAATTTATTAAAAAAAATATTTATCTTTGTTTTTTCAATATATTTTTTCCATTTTCCTTCTAATAAAATATTCAGGGATGTTGAAAGTTTACCTCGGATTGGGTATAGCTCAACTTCTTTGAAATCTTTAAACAAATAAGACAATGCATCTTTAGAGAATCTAAAATAATCTTGAAATTTTAGATCATTAGGAGCGTGATAATGATAAAGATACGGAACCATTCCATAAACTTTTCCACCATCTTTTAGAAGTTTAGTTATATTTTCAATTGCTTTAAATGGATTATATACATGTTCTAGAACAGCTAAACATATAATTTTATCGTATCTATTTTTTAGATCATCATTAATTTCACCACACAAATCACATATGATATCAGGGTAATCATCATATTCGTTAACATCAAGTGTTTCTAATTTAGAACAATCAATCATATTGAACTTTTCTCTCATGCCTTTGCCAAGATCAAGAACTGAGTCACTTTTTTGTATGTTTGATAATATCAAATCTCTAAAATCTTTTTGATTATTTAAATAAAATTGATTTATTTGAACATTCTTTATCAACTCTATTAGTTCTTTATTTTTTTCTTTTGGATTGCCAATTTTTAATTTAATCATCTATATTGAAACTATAAATTTAATAGATGAATAACAACCAATTTTTAGTAGAATTTTTTTATGGAATTAATAAATGACAATAGTTGTAGTTGGATTAATGATTTAACCCCTAGATCAAAAATTAAAAGTCTACAATCAAATGAAGATTGTGAATGGTTAATAATAGGTGCTGGATTCACTGGTTTATCAGCAGCAAGAAAATTAGGTCAATTGTATCCAAACCAAAAAATTATTTTAGTTGATGCCCAATTAGCTGGTGAAGGAGCCAGCAGTAGAAATTCAGGTTACCTGGTAGACACAACTCTTAATGATGGTTTTGTTTCTAGTAAAAAATTAGATAATTATAAAAAAAAAGTAGATATCTACGAATTAGGAATAAATGTTGTGAAAAAATTTGTTAATGAATATCAAGTTGATTGTGATTGGAATGAATGTGGCAAATATTTTGCTTCATCAAGACTTGAGGATAAAAAAATTTTAACAAATTTTTCAAACACTCTTTTTCAATTGGGCTATAAACATGATTTATTAAATAACAGTCAATTATCAAAAAAATTAGGAACTAGTTTTTATAATTTGGCGATTCATACTAAAGGTGGAATTTTGATTCATCCAGGAAAATTAGCTAGAGCAATGATTGATGTGTTGCCAAAAAATGTTTGTTTATATGAAAATTCATATTTATTGAATTGGAGTAAAAACCAAAAAATAATTTTTTGTGATTTTAAAAATGGAAGAATTAAAACAAAAAAAATTATCTTTGCAACAAATGGTTTTTTAAAATCACTAGGTGTTAAATCAAATTATAATTTTCCAATTACTTTAACTGCTAGCATGACACGAGCATTAACTAATGATGAATTTGAGAGCATTGGAAAACCAAAAGAATGGGGTGTACTGCCAGTAAGACCAATGGGTGCTACAATTAGGATGACTAAGGATAAAAGAATTTTGATTAGAAATACTGCTGAAGTTTGTAATCCATTTAAAATGTCTCGATTGAATTTAGATAAAAGATCTAGCAATCACAAAATAGGTATAAAAAAAAGGTTTCCGCAATTACCAGATGATATTATACAATCTTCTTGGTCAGGTGTCGTATCTAGAACAAGAAATAGCTCTCAAATATTTGAAAAAATTGATGATAATATTTTTGCTGCTGGTTGTTATAATGGTTCAGGAATAGGTGTCGGTACTTTGTTTGGTGAACAAATTGCAATTAAAGCAAGCAATAAAATTACTAAAGAAATTGAAATTATAGAGTCAAGAAACAAACCTACATGGCTACCACCACAACCTTTTTTAAACATAGGTGTGAAAACAAGGCTAATATATGAACGCTTAAGGGCTCATTCAGAGATTTAAAACTTTATTTATTTGAAAAATTCAATTTAACATCAGGAAATCTAGAGTCGGCTGGTTGGTCCAAAATATGAGGAATTTTAGAGTTATTGGATAAAACTTTTTTTGTATTTGAAAAAGTCATCTCAACTTGTGTTGGGTCATTATTTATATCCAGATAATCAGTACCAGATGGGTTTTGTCCGTGTATATGGCATAGAGATAAATTAAATCTTTTTATAAAATCGCAAATTAAATCTTTATGCAGATCAATATTGTGAAACTCTATAGCCATGCCAGTGATTTTATCTTGATATTTTAATATATCTTCTAAAATTCTATATTCAGATCCCTCAATATCAATTTTTAAAAAAACAGGATGTAATTTTATCCTATTCATTAATTCAGAAAAATTAACTTTATTTCTTCCTATACCGATTGATGATTCATAATGAATTACTTTTTTTGAAAAAAATTTTTTATAAGAATTATATAAAAAAATGTTATCAATATTATTTTTTAATTGATTTTTATTAAATATATTTTTGATCTTAAATAAATCGATTATACTTTTTCGAGAAAATTTTTTGATGCTAGAATATTTAATAGTTGGATCATAACAGTGTATTGGACATTCTTTAATATTAAAAAAATCTTTTTCAAAGGACCAATCATATGATATGCCCATACTAATTAAACCCTTAGCTTCTAATACTGAGTTTTTTTCCACTAAATAACCACCATCATTATCTTTTCCAAGTCTTATAAGATCATATTCACTTTCTGGTTCAAATATTTTTGGAAGCATAGATATTAAGAATATATCATTAATTAATACGTTATAAAGTTAGAAATTAAAGACAATTTAAAAGATAATAAATATTATAAAGCAACTAAATCAAGTTTTTGTTTACCTAACCTTTCATTACCAGTCTCTGTAACTAGATATGTTTCTCCTAAATTCATAGCTAAGTTATTTTCAGAGTCCATAAGAATCATATGCATGAAGAAGACATTGCCAGAAGATATTACGTATGGATTCCCAGTGTAAAGCATTGGCCAATCCATCCAATTAGGTGCAAAAGTTGAACCAAGAGAATAACCACAAGCATTCATTCTTGCATTATTAAACCCTAGGTCATCAAAAGTTTTTGCATGAGTATCAAATACTTGTCCTGCAGTTTTTTTAGGAATTAAAGCTTTTACACAATTTGTTAGCGCTTCAACACAAGCTTCATACATTTTTACATGTTTTGGATTAACTTTTCCAATTGGAATTGTTCGAAACATTGCAGAGTGATAATGTTTAAATGTTCCAGCCCACTCAAGACTTAATTGATCTGTATTAGATAAATTTCTTTTTTCTGATTGGTATCTGCACAATAATGCATTATTTCCGGATCCAATAATGTATTCATTAGCAGGATAATCACCACCACCTTCAAGAACAGCTTTTTGCATTTCAGCTAAAATTTTTGCTTCATTTACTCCTGCTTTTGTATATTTCCACGCTTCTTCAAGTGCTCGATCAGCAAGTTCAGCTGCTTTTCTAACATAAACTAATTCTTCATCTGATTTGATTACTCTTAGTTTCGTTATTAATTCTGATTGATCTTCAAAGTTACAGTAATTTTTTAGAGATTCATTTAATCTTAAAGCATTACGACCTGTCATTCCATAAGCCTCATACTCAATTCCAATATTTTTATTCTTTAAATCAAGTTCATTTAAGATTTGCTTTAGATTATCTGTTGGATTTATTCCATCCTCATCAACCCAAATTCTTATATTTTCAATATTTGAAGTGTTTTGAGCTTGTCTTAAATCAGGTGCACGAGTTAATAGAATAATATTTCCATTTTTATCCAATACAAGAGTTTGAAAAAAGACATAACCAAAAGTGTCATATCCAGTAAGATAATACATAGACTCTTGTCTAAACATCAACAGAGCATCTAAATTTTTTTCTTTCATTAATTTTAAAACATTTTGTTTTCTATTTGAAAGTTCTTGTTTACTAAAATGGATAGCCATAATTAATCTTTATTTTAATACAGACATCGGATCAAGACGAGTTTGAAACCAATTAATTCTAAAATCTAAATGTGGGCCAGTCGATCTGCCTGTTGATCCAACAGTTCCAATTATATCACCTTGCAATATTTCATCACCAACACTGACATTTATAGTAGCTAAATGTGAGTAAATTGTTGAGATACCGTGGCCATGATCCATAATAATTGTTCCACCTGTATAATATAGATCAGGCTCTGCCATAGTTACTACTCCAGTTCCTGATGATTTAATTATTGTTCCTTTTTTAGCTGCAATATCAATTCCGTAATGTGGCCATTTTGGTTTACCATTTAGTATTCTTTGACTTCCATAAACACCACTAATAATACCTTCAACTGGCATAATGAATTGTTTTTTAAAAAAAGGCAAATCAGAGTTAGTTGCTCTTGCTTCACCAATTTTATTATTTTCTTCTTTAATTCGTTTGTAAACAGACTCAGGAGGAGTCACTTTACTTTCTTCTAATCCATCAATTCGTTGTATATTATATTTTCTTTTTAAAACTTTCTTAATTAATTTTTCTTTATTACCATCTTTTATTTTAGTTATTGTTAAATCAAATTTTCTATCTCGATCAATTCCAAAAACAAAATATCCATCTTTCGATACTTTAACTTCTTTTTTGTCAATAATAATTTTTGCTGAAGGATCAGTTAATCCAATAATATAATGACCTTGTAAAAATTTACCTTTAAATTCTATAGCATGTAAATGAGTTGAAGTAAAAATTATTAAAATTAAAAATAATTTATTAATTATTTTGCAGTCCATCCACCATCAACCAGTAATGAAGTTCCAGTAATCATAGATGCTGCATCTGAAGCCAAAAAGACTACTGATGAAGAAATTTCAGATAACTCAGCAAATCTTCCAAGTGGAATATTGCTAAGAGTTTCTCTTTTAAATTTTTTATTTTTTAAAAATTTTTTAGTCATAGGTGTAACAACAAATGTAGGACATACAGTATTTACTCTTATATTATATTTAGCTAAGTCTATAGCCATTCCTTTTGTTAACCCTTCCAAACCCCACTTATTCATATTGTAGACACTTCTAATCGGACCACCTACATGTCCCATTTGTGACGACATATTAACTATTGAACCACCAATTTTTTTTCTATTTTTAGACTTTATCATTTTTAAAGCACACATTTGAGCAATATTAAATGTAGCAATAGTATTAATCTTAACTAAATATTCCATATTTTTAGTTTTTACTTTTGTAAAATGCTCTGGAATGTTATTACCAGCATTATTTATTAAAATATCTATCTTAATTTGTTTATTAATAATTGTTTTTATTTCATCATAATTTGTAATATCACATACATAAGATTTACATTTAGATTTAAACTTTTTAATTTTTTTAGAAACTTCATCTAAATCTTTTTTAGTTCTACTTATTATAATTAGATTTGCACCAGCTTCAGCAAGAGCAATTGCACAGGCTCTTCCTAGACCTTTACCAGCACCAGTAACTAATGCAGTTTTGTTTTTAAGATTATAATTTTTTAAGTACATTATAAAAATAATATTTTAATATCTGTATAAATCAAATCAATAGCAACAACTAGAATTGCTAATAAACCAGCCCAAGCTATCCATTTGTATTTTTTAATCCAATTTGAAATTAATGTTGCAGCAAAAGCCATAAGTGCGATTGATAAAACCAAACCAAATACCAATAATTTATAGTGATCACCCGCTGCTCCAGCAACACCCAAAACATTATCTAAACTCATTGTAAAATCAGCTAATAAAATTGTCCAAATAGCTTTCAAGAAGCTAGAATTATCAACTTTTACATCTTCCTCGTGATCTGACCCTTTAATTACATCTGTATAGAGTTTATAGACTATATAAAGAAGAAGCAGTCCACCTAATAGTCTTAAGCCAGTTATCTGCAGTAAATATGCAGTAAGTAATGTCAAAATAATTCTTAAGATTACTGCACCACCAATTCCCCAAAAAATAATTTTTTTTCTTTGTTCTAAAGGAAATTTTGATGCAACCATTCCAATAATAATTGCATTATCTCCAGCTAGAACTAAATCTATTAAAATTATTTGAGTTAAAATCGTTAATTGTTCAGGTGTAAATAACTCAGTAAACATTATTTTCCTAGTATCATATCTGCACCTTTTTCTGCAATCATAATAGTAGGTGCATTAGTATTTCCTGACGTGATATTAGGCATTATCGAAGCATCTATAACTCTAAGATTTTCTATTCCGTGAACTTTTAATTTTTCATCTACAACAGAATTTTCGTCTCTTCCCATTTTACACGTTCCAACAGGATGAAATATAGTTTGAGTATGATCACTACCCACCTTAACCAATTCTTCATCGTCTTTAACATGTAATCCAGGTCTATATTCTTCTGGTTTATATTTTTTAAATGTTTCGGTTTCTAACATTATTTTTCTGATAAGTTTAAGTCCTTGAGCAGCAACATACCTGTCATCATCAGTTGAGAGATAGTTCATTTTAATTTTGGGATAATCTTTAATATTATTACTAATTATATTTATTTCACCTCTACTAGTAGGTCTAACATTTGCTACAGTTGGAGTAATACCTTCAAAATCATGCAACTTAGTAGCACCTAGAATATCTGTACTGATTGGTTGAACATGAAACTGTAAATTAGGTGTTTCTCTGGAATTATCACTTTTAGCAAAGCCACACACTTGACTTGCACCCATAGTCATAGGGCCACTTTGATTAAAGACATATTCTAATCCAATTAAAAAATTTCCAAAAAGACTATTTATCTTTTTATTTAAAGATTTAAGATTCTTCACTTTATAAACTGGTCTGAACATTAAATGATCCTGTAAATTTTTACCAACACCTTTTAATTGATTAATTATATTAATTCCAAATTTTTTAAGTTTTTCACCATCCCCAATTCCTGAAATTTGTAGAATATGTGGTGATCCAATTGATCCAGCAGATAAAATTATTTCTTTATTTGTTTTAACCTCGATTGATTTACCATTATTGAAATAATTTAAACTTACTGCTTTTTTTTCTTCAAAATTAATTTTTTCAACATGAGCATTGGTAACGATTTTTAGATTAGATCTTTTTTTGATAGGATTTAAATATCCTTTTGCAGCGCTACATCTTAATTTCAAACCTTTGTGACTATGACTTGTTGTAAATTGAAAGTAGCCAACACCAAAATTGTCACCGGTGTTAAAATCATTAACTTTTGGTATTCCACTTTCTTCAGCAGCATTTATAAATTCTTCTAGCATTTTTAGTTTAATCTTCTTATTAGCAACAGTTATGGGACCACTATCATTATGGAATTCATTTTTACCTAATTCGTTATTTTCAGATTTTATAAAATAAGGTAATACGTCGTCCCAACCCCATCCACTATTACCTTGTTGACGCCAGTTATCATAATCATTGCTTTGACCTCTTATCCAAAGAAGTCCATTAATTGAGGAACTTCCTCCTAATGTTTTACCTCTAGGATATCTTATTGATCTATTATTCATACTTTCATCTTTTTCTGTATGAAAACACCAATCAACTTTTGGATTGTGCATTGTTTTATAATATCCAACTGGAATATGAATCCATGGATAGGTATCTTTTCCTCCAGCCTCTAAGAGCAAAACTTTATTTTTTGGATTTGCTGAAAGTCTGTTGGCTAAAACACATCCCGCAGATCCTGCTCCAATTATAATAAAATCAAAATTTTCCATTTCTAGTTGAATAGTTTTTTTAATAAATCTTTTTAAATGTTATTTACACTTATAATAATCAATTGTCACTTGTGTCTGCTTTATTTTTCTGATTGTATGCGTTCGTTAAATTTAACTAACAAGAGGAAAAATAATGAAAAAAATCATTTCAATGTTATTTGCAACGATTTTAGTACTTGGATTTACGTCTAGTGCAAATGCTGCAAAAACACTAAAATGTCAGACTGTTCTTAACACTAAAGCGGATGAAGTTAAGATGTTAAAGGACTTTACTGATACAGTAACAGAATTAACAGCTGGTTCGTTAAAATTTGAAATTTTACCTGCTGGTGCAGTTGTTGGAGTTAAAGAAACTCTAGATGCTGTCGACAAAGGATTAATCGATTGTGGATTTGCATGGACACACTATTGGTCAGGAGATCACCCTGCTGCTATGTTATTCGGTTCGCCAGTAGCTGGTGGTGGAGTTGGTATTGACAACTTAGCATTCTTATCTTGGTTCCAATACGGTGGTGGTAAAGAATTATATGACCAACTATGGAAAGAAATGGGAAGAGACATAAAAGGATTTATGCTTCAACCAGTTGGACCAGAAGCTTTAGGTTGGTTTCCAAAACCAATTAAAGATATGGCTGACTTTAGAAAATATAAGTTCAGAACTCCTCCAGGAATTCCAGGACAAACCTACAAAGATATTGGTATAGCATCTGTAGCTATGGGTGGTGGAGATATTCTACCAGCTCTAGAAGCAGGTACAATTGATGCCGCTGAGTGGTGTTGTCCAAAGCCAGATATGGTTTTTGGTTTCCAAAAAGTATTAAAGCATTATTATCTACAAGGTTTACACCAAGTAGTTGTAAATGCTGACTTTTATATCACTGGAAAAACTTATAAAGCAATGAGTGCTCATGAGAAAAAATCTCTTGAAGTTGCAGCTAATGCTTCATTAGCTAAATCTTTAAGTTATAGAATCTATGAGAACGGAAAAGCTTTACAACAATTAACTACTAAGCATGGAGTAATTTTAGAAGATACTCCATCAGACTACTTCGTAGAATATATGGCAGCTGCAAAAGCTACTTTAAATAAAAATGCTGAGAAAAATGCATTTTTCAAAAAAGTATACGACTCTATGAAAGAGTTTGCTGATGTTGCAGTTCCATTCTGGAGTGGTGCTCAAATGTCTAATGCTAAGCTAGGAATGGCCCACGCAGCAACATTAAAGTAATCAGTAATTAATCTTGATTCTATTTAGAGCGGACTTTTAAAGTCCGCTCTAATTTTTTTAACTTAAATTTTATGGCAAACGAACCCAGTAAACTAGATATTTCAGACGAAATGATTGCTGAAAGGCGAGGTGGTTCGGGAAAAATGCCAGATGATATGCCGTTATGGATGGCTAAATCAATTGTAAATATTGATAAATTTAGTAAATGGATTGGTAATATTGTTTGCTGGATATTAATTCCACTAATTTTTGCAATGACCTATGAGGTACTTGCGAGAAAATTATTTTTAGCTCCAACGATTTGGGCTTATGATATTAGTCGTTTTTTATATGGTGCACTTTTCATGTTAGGTGCTGGATATGCTCTTTCTAGAGGGGTACATATAAGGGCTGATTTTTTATATAGAAATTTTAAAACTAAAAACCAAGGTCTAATAGATTTCTGGTTATATCTTTTATTTTACTTTCCTGGCTTGATTGTTTTTCTTTATATGACAATCGGATATGTAGGAGAGTCTATTCAAAGAGGAGAGAGAGGCATGGACACTACTTGGATGCCTTACATGTGGCCAATTAAAACTTGTTTGTTAGTTGGTATTATATTTTTACTTATTCAAGGTATTTCTGAATTATTTAAAAGTTATTGGGCAGCTAAAAAAGGTGTATGGCCAGGAGATATTAAGTGATAGCTGAGTTTATAGATCCAGCTATTTTAGGTTTTATTTTAGTAGGAGTAATGCTTTTTGCAATTTTTGTTGGATTTCCTATTTCATTTACATTGATATTTTTAGGATTTGTTTTTGGTTACTTAGGATTTGGAAAGTTAGTTTTTTACTTAATGACCCTGCAGTTTTCCATGGTCATGACTGAACAAACACTTGCTGCCGTCCCACTTTTTGTCTTTATGGGCATTATGATGGAACAAGCAGGCCTTATGGAAAGGTTGTTTTCAGCTTTTCAATTAATGTTAGCTAAAGTAAGAGGCTCTTTATATTATGCAGTTTTATTTGTATCTGTAATATTTGCTGCAGCAACAGGAATTGTGGGAGCTTCAGTTACAATTCTTGGAATAATGGCAGCAAAATCTATGAACAGATCAGGATACGATGTTAGGCTTGCTGCAGGAACTATTACAGCAGGTGGAACTTTAGGAATATTAATTCCACCAAGTATTATGCTTGTAGTAATGGGGCCGATTATGGAAATACCAGTAATTGATTTGTTTGCAGCTGCAATACTTCCAGGAATTCTTTTAGCAAGTTTATATGCTGGTTATACAACAATAAGATGTATGATTAATCCTAAATTAGGACCTGTTCTATCGGAAGATATGAGAGCAGCAAGTATGAAAGAAGTTTGGATTGAGTTTTTCTTAGGATTAGTTCCTCCAGCAGCTTTAGTTTTTGCAGCTCTAGGAAGTATTTTGTTTGGATTTGCAACTCCAACAGAAGCAGCTGGTTGTGGAGCTATGGGTGCTTTACTACTTTCTTTAGCTTATAGAAAATTAACTCTTCCAAAATTACAAGAAGCTTTAGTCAAAACTTTAGAGATAACAGCTTTGATAATGGTTTTAGTTGCTGCTTCTAATTTTTTTGGTGCAGTTTTTGCAAGATTAGGAACTCCAACTTTGTTAACTGAATTTTTATTAGGCTTGGAAATGAATAAATATTTAATTTTAGCAATGATAATGGCTATGATATTTTTATTGGGCTGGCCATTAGAATGGGTACCAATTGTGATGATAATTATACCAATAATTTTACCTTTAGTAGAAGCGCTAGGGTTTAATCTAACTTGGTTTGCAATTTTGGTTGCAGTAAATTTACAAACTGCTTGGCTTTCACCCCCTGTTGCTCTTTCAGCCTATTTTTTAAAAGGTGTAGTTCCTGAATGGGATTTAAAAGATATTTACTATGGGATGATGCAATTTATGGTCTTACAAATAATTGGTTTGGTTTTAATTATTATTTTTCCTAAAATTGCGCTTTGGTTACCGACTCTCTTATATGGACAGTAGAATTTATTAGTTTAAAATAAATTTAGTGAATCAACCAAAAGTAAAATACTCTCTTTCAAATTGGGATCTTGTAACAGTTAATCCTAATTATAAAACTTGGAATTGGAAAGATATTTTTTGTTTTTGGGGAATAAATATTCAAAGTATAATAGGATTCTCTCTTATCGCATCTTTGTACATAATATACAGCTTAAATACTTTTATAGTTTTTTTTGGGACTATTTTAGGTTCATTTTTTGTTTATCTATTTTGTAATTTAATTGGAAAACCTTCTCAAAAATTTGGATTACCTTTTGCAGTTCTTTTAAGGTCATCTTTAGGATTCAATGGTGCTAAATTTTTTGGATTAATAAGAAGCTTAGTAGGAATTTTTTTATTTGGAATTCAAACGTATTTTTTATCAAAGATTTTTGGATATTTAATTAGAATATTAATTTATTCATTAGATAGCTCATTACTAGATAAAGAAATTTTTCTTACTTTTTTATTAGGTTTAAATATTATTGATTGGTTTTCTTTATTTTTTGTTATTATTTTTCAAACCTTAATGTTTAGTATAGGCATTCAGTATAATAAAAAAATAATTAATTATTCTGCAATTACCGTTTACGTAGGGATGATCTTTTTTTTCTTTGTAGTGTTTTTAAATGACGTAAAAATAACCTCACAAGCATTTTTAGATGTTTTAAACTTAGATAATTTTCTCAACATAAATAATTTAGCACCTCTTTTAACAGTAGCTGCCACAATATTTGCTTACTTTTCCATAGTCATTGTAAGCTTTGGTGATTTTTCAAGATATGTAAAAAATGAAAAAGAATTAAATAAAGGTAATCTAGGTTTAATATTAAATTTAATAATATTTTCGTTCTTTTCAGTTTTTATTGTTGCTGGATCGGATATTTTTTTAAATCAAAAATTTTCTGATCTAGACAGAATACTTACAAATCCAAAAGATATAATTGGTAAGTTTGACAATATTTCAATAACAATAGTTGTTCTTTTATTTATTATAGTTGCTTCAGCATCAACAAATTTGGTAGCAAATTATATTCCTTCTCAATACTCGTTAATTAATTTTATACCTACTAAATTAACTTTAAGAAGTGCTAGTTATACTATTTCATTCATAGGTTTGTTAGTAGGAATTTTCTGGCTGACATTCTTAAGTCAAATAGGAATTTTATCATTTATAGATACTTTTGGTTGTTTTTTTGGACCTTTATTTGGAGTGATGATTGCTGATTTCTATTTAATTAAAAAAGGAAGTTTAAGTAATAAAGATCTTTATTCGACTGAAAGAGAAAGTATTTACTATTATTCTGGCGGTTGGCACATACGCGGAGTTTATTCTTTATTATTAGGTTTTATTTTTGCTGCTTCAACAATATGGAATACTAATCTTATGTTTTTACAGTCTTCTGCTTGGATAATTGGTGCATTTATATCTTGGTTAACATATTATTTGTTAATAATAAAATAATTAAATGGATAAAATTAAATTCGATTTTAAAAATAGAACTGCCATTATAACTGGTGGTGCGCAAGGGTTTGGTTTAGATATTGCAAAAAGATTTCTAACATCTGGTTCTAGGGTAATAATTTGGGATATAGATTCTAAAATGATAGAAAAAGCTATTAAAGATTTAAATAATTCAAATCTAAGCACAAATATGATTGATGTATCTAATTACAAAGAAGTAGAGAATTGTGCTAATGGGATTATAAAAAATTACAATATTGATATTCTTATTAATAATGCTGGTATCACTGGTCCAACAGCAACATTATGGGAATATGATATAGAAACGTGGAAAAAGGTTGTGGATATAAATTTAATGGGAACATTTAATTGTTGTAGAGCAATAGTTCCAAATATGATCAAAAATAACTATGGTAGAATAGTAAATGTAGCATCAGTAGCTGGAAAAGATGGTAATGCTAATGCAAGTGCATATAGTGTGGGTAAAGCAGGAACAATTGGATTAACTAAATCTTTGGGGAAAGAACTTGCAGAAAAGAATATAGCTGTAAATGCTGTTACACCTGCAGGGGCTAAAACACGAATTTTAGACCAAATGACCAAAGATCACGTTCAAAGAATGCTATCTAAAGTGCCTAGAGGTAGATTTCTTGAGGTAGAGGAGTTTACTTCTTTAGTTTGTTGGCTTTCATCAGAGGAAAATACTTTTTCTACCGCAGCTGTTTTTGATATAAGTGGTGGTCGTTCAACTTATTAACTTAGAGGTTTTTGCTCAACTATTTTTGTGTTGCTAATCTTTGCTCTGCTTAATTTTATATCTTTAGACATAACGGGTGCAAAAATCATGATTGACCAGTAAATTAGCAGTATAAAAATCGAAATTGTCTTCATAATCATGATATAGATATAAATATTGATTTTTGAATGTTTAAATCTTGTCAAAATAATGTATTAACAAGTTTTTTTAAAATTAATTTATGAATTTTTTAATTAGAATTTTTGTTATTTGGTTTACAGTTGGTTCCATTAGTTTTGCTAATGAGATAAAAGTATTTGACTTTAATGAGACAGAACTTTCTGGACTAGACGTAAGAAAGGTAAGAGGAGCAGACAATAAGACGATATATACAGTGGGATCTAATGAAAATGGTAATTTCTTAAAAGCAGTTGCAGATAACGCAGCTTCAGGTCTGGGAAAAGAAGTGAAAATTGACTTAAACAAAACTCCATTTATCAATATTACATGGAAAATTGAGAAAGATTTACCGGGCATTAAAGAAAATACAAAAAAAGGTCATGATTTTGCAGCTAGAGTTTTTGCCGTAAAAAAGACAGGGGCCACACCACTCTCAAATAGAGCAATAAATTATGTATTTTCAAGCAACAATGAAATTGGCTTTAATTCACCGAGTCCTTATACAAAAAAATCAATAGATAATGTTTTAGCGAGCACCAAAAGTAACCTTAATGAGTGGATTACAGTAAAAGCTAATGTAAAAGAAGATTTTAAAAAGTTCCATAACCTTGATGTAAATGAATTAGATGGGTTAGCCATCATGACAGATACTGATAATTCAAAAATGAAAGCTATAGCTTATTATCAAAATATTTATTTTTCAGAAAAATAATTATAATTTTAAATATTTTTTTAAAAAAAGGTTAAATAAAGCTAAGATAACTGCAACTAAAACATCTTCAACTGGACTGGCCTTAGGATAACCAAAGTTCCATGCTATTACCATTACCAACCAAATAACAAAAATATTCATATAGATCTTTATACCTTAGATTCTGTCAAATAATTATTTATTTGATATAATTATCGTATGCATGAAAATTTTTTTCATAAGTTAAAAGTATATTATGAAGATACAGATTCTGGTGGAGTAGTTTATTATGCCAATTATCTTAAATATTTAGAAAGAGCTAGAACTGAAGCATTATTTTCAATTGGTTTTAGTAATAAGAAAGTTCAAGAAGATTTTAATTCATTAATAATAGTTAAATCTTGTAATATTGAATATAAAAAATCAGCTTATCTAGAAGATGAATTAACTGTTAGGTCTTTTGTTAAATCAATAACAAAAACTTCTTTTTTTATGAATCAAATAATTACAAAAGGTGAGGAAACAATAGTTGAATCACAAGTTCATTTAGTTTTTATTAATAAAGAAGGCAAACCGGTAAAAATACCTGATGAAATATATCTAAAATTTAAACCGTATTTTTGTGATACTATTAAAACTTAGCTATTCTTTTTGCTTTTTTAAATAATAGATTAATCATATTAGCAGTCACAACTTTGGTATTAACATTTCTAGGACTTGGATGATAACTAGCTATTAAAGTTTTATTGTCAGGCAATAAATATTTTTTACCATGCTTAAATTCAAATTTTTTATTAATCTTAAATCTTTTTTTATAAATTTTTAAACAATTATCAAAAGCAACCTTGCCAAGAGCAACTATTACAGTTAGGTTTTTTAAATAATCCAATTCTTGAATAAAATAATTTGAACATCTAGTCAATTCATTATTTTTAGGTTTGTCACCCGGAGGAACACACTTTAAAATATTAGTTATGTAGGTAGAATTTAATTTCAACCCGTCATTTATTTTTTTAGAGAAATTTTGATTAGATATTTTTGCTGAATAAAGACTCTTAAAAAGAAAATCTCCTGATTTATCTCCTGTAAAAGCTCTACCTGTCCTCGTGCCACCATGAGCAGCAGGAGCTAAACCTATGATCATTATTTTTGCATTTAAATCACCAAAACCAGTGACGGGTTTTCCCCAGTATTCTTCATTGATATTTTGTTTTCTTTTTTTTAATGATATTTTTTTAACAAAATTGGCTAGCCGAGGACACTTTTTACAATTAACTATTGTCTTATTTAGTTTTTTAAATTTAATATTCATTAATGAGATTAATAAATACTATATTAATTATATTTTTAATTTTAACAAATGGAATAAAAGCAGATTCTGAAACTCAAGTTTTAGAATATCTAAAAAAGGGCAATAATTTAATTTTTATAAGACATGCATATGCACCAGGTAATGGAGACCCTGATAATTTTGATATTTATGATTGTTCAACTCAAAGAAACTTAAGTGAATTAGGAAGAGAGCAGTCAAAAAAAATTGGTAGTTTTTTTGAAAAAAATAAAATTCCAATAGAAAAAGTTATCTCTAGTGAATGGTGCAGATGTAAAGAAACATCTCAAATAGCATTTGGTAAATTTGAGACAAAAAATTTTCTTAATTCTTTTTTTAGTATGAAGTTTTTAAAAAAAAAGAAAACTCAAATAAAAGATTTAAAAAAATTTATAAACAATTGGAATAGTGATAAAAATTTAATTTTAGTGACTCATTATGTGGTAATAAAAGAGATATTAGATTATGCACCCAGTTCAGGAGAAATTGTGATTTCTGATAAAAATTTTAAAAAAATTGGTAATATAATGATAGATTATTAAAAATATTATGTCATCAAAGCGAGCAATGAAACAGGCCCAAAAACAAGCATACGCCAAACACAGAAGTAATATTACTAATAGTCGATTTGAAAAAAAAATTAAAAATAACTTTCTTAAAAAAAAGAAAAAAAATTAATTTTCTTTTTCATTTTTATCTGCAATAAATATTCCTATTAGAAGTAAAGCAGTCCATCCGAGTCCCAAAAGAGCTTTAAAAATACTAGTTTCTGCACCCCATATATCCAGAACTAAAGCTCCAAAAATTAAACCTATTATATAAATAATTATTACTATTGAAGTATTACTCATTCTTTAATTTTTTTTTAAAAAGAGAAATACCATTATTTATTTTAAAAGTATATGACTCTTCAAAACTTTCTAATTGCCATCCGGTTAATCTTTTTTTTATTTTAATTATATTATCTTTTTTCCATTGATCATTTGTTTCTGTAAGTTTCCAAATTTTTTTCTCTTCTATTGTTCTTCCACATCCATAACAATATCCAGTTGTAGGATCTGTTTTACAAATACTTATACAAGGCGAAATAATCATTTTAAAAAACTTTAAATTATTAGGGAAAAATAAATGAAATTACAACAATTGTCCTTGGACAAATAGTTTCAATCATATATAAAACCTTTAAATTTGTGGGGCGATGGCGGAATTGGTAGACGCGTTGGTCTTAGGAACCAATATGGCAACATGTGAAGGTTCGAGTCCTTTTCGCCCTACCATTTATTGATTATGAAAGTTACAGTAGAAAATAAAAAAGGTTTAAATAAAGATCTTAAAGTTTTCATCGATAAGAAAACAATGAATTCTTATATGGATGAAAAATATAATGAAATTAAAGAGTCAGTTAATTTAAAAGGGTTTAGACCAGGTAAAGTTCCAAAAGAAATTTTAAAAAGACAATTTGGAAAAGCAGTTTTTAGCGAAGTTTTAGACAAAGTTTTAAAAGACACTTCTACAAAAGCATTAGAAGAAAATAAAATAAAACCTGCAGGACAGCCTAAGTTAGATTTAAAAACTTATGGAGAAGATAAAGATCTTGAATATGTGATTTCAGTAACTGAAATTCCAAAAGTTGATATTAAATCAATTACAGATATTAAATTTGATCAATATACTGTTAAAATTGACAAGTCAGAGACAGATAAAAGAATTAAAGAAATTGCCAAAAACCAACCAAACTTTAAAGAGGTTGCAGCCGAAACAAAAGCAAGCGAAGGAGACTTAGTCATTTTAGATTATAATGCTACTGTTGATGATAAACCATTTAAAGGAAGCGAAGGAAAAAACACTCAACTTACATTAGGGAAAGATTTGTTTTTAAAAGGTTTTGATAAGCAACTTATTGGAGTTAAAAAAGATGATATTAAAATTGTTGATGCAACATTACCAGAAAATTTTCCAGAAAAATATTTGGTAAATAAAAAAGCAAAATTTAGTTGTAAAATTATTTCAGTAAGAAAACCAGAAGAAGTTAAAATTGATGATGAATTTGCAAAAAATCTTGGTGCAAAAGATTTAGAAGATTTAAAAAAATTAATATCTAATCAAATCAATGATGAATTTAAAAACTCATTAGACAGATTATCTAAAGATCAAATTCTTAAAGAAATTGAAAAATTTAAAATAGATCAAATACCTGCTAATTTAGTTGAAGAAGAGTTAAGAATTCTTTCACAAGGAATGACAGATGAAGATGCAAAAAAAAGTAAAAGTAATTTAGAAGAAGTTGCTAAAAAAAGAATTAAAGTTGGATTAATTTTAAATCAGTTTGGTGAACAAAATAATATAAAAGTAACTGAACAAGAACTACAAACAGAAATTCAAAAACAAATAAGAATGATGCCTGGTCAAGAAAAAATGGTCATGGATTTTTATCAAAAAAACCCGTCAGCTGTAGCAAGTCTCAGAGGAACAGTTTATGAGGATAAGATCATAAATTTGATAAAAGACAAAGCAAAAGTAAATAAAAAAGAGGTATCTAAACTTGAGGCAGAAAAAATATTGAAAGACTCACAAAAACAAACTGAGGAAAAAAAATCTGAAAAAAAAACCACAAGCACCACAGTATCAAAACCTAAACAGCCCTTAAAAAAAACGAATACTAAAAAAACTGCAAAAACTAAATCTTCAGCAAAAAAAGTTAGTAAAAAGTAATCTGAAGTTGTATAAGTAATCCGAATCAAATTTATGAATAAAATTTCTGAATATATGAACAATCTAATTCCAATGGTTGTTGAGCAATCAAATAAAGGAGAAAGAGCATATGATATTTATTCAAGACTTTTAAAAGAAAGAATTATTTTTTTAACAGGTCAAATAAATGATAATATTGCTTCTTTGGTTACAGCCCAGCTTTTATTTTTAGAAGCAGAAGATCCAAAAAAAGAAATCTATTTATATATTAATAGTCCCGGTGGTTTAGTTACAGCAGGTCTAGGTATTTACGATACAATGCAATATATAAAACCTGAAATTTCTACTTTATGCATTGGTCAAGCAGCTTCTATGGGGTCTTTTTTACTTGCAGCTGGATCAAAAGGTAAAAGATTTTCTTTACCTAACTCAAGAATAATGGTCCATCAACCTTCTGCAGGTTTTCAAGGTCAAGCTACAGATATTGAAATTCATGCAAAAGAAGTTTTATCATTAAAAAAAAGATTAAATGAAATTTATTCAAAACATACAAATAAATCAGTGGATGAAATTAAAGATGCTTTAGAAAGAGATAATTTCATGACTGCTGACTCAGCTAAATCTTTTGGTTTGATTGACGAAGTGGTAGAAAAAAGATCATAATACACTATATATAGAATCTACAATATTTGAAACTTGATTAGAATGACTCGATTATAATAAAGTAATTAAACTGATTCGTTATAAAAAATATGAGCACAAATAATAAAAATATTCTTTATTGTTCTTTCTGTGGAAAGAGTCAACATGAAGTTAGAAAACTTATAGCTGGTCCAACAGTATTCATATGCGATGAATGTGTTGAGCTGTGTATGGATATTATTAAAGAAGAAAGTAAAGACACATTTGTAAAACATCAAGATGGACTGCCTTCACCAAAAGAAATTTGTACAATTTTAGACGACTATGTCATTGGTCAAGCACATGCAAAAAAAGTTTTATCTGTAGCAGTTCACAATCATTACAAAAGATTAAATTATGAGAACAAAACTAGTAAAAATGTAGAGCTTGCTAAATCAAATATATTATTAGTTGGTCCAACAGGTTGTGGTAAAACATTGTTGGCTCAAACTCTAGCTAGAATTTTAGATGTCCCTTTTACAATGGCAGATGCAACTACTCTCACAGAGGCTGGATATGTAGGAGAGGATGTTGAAAATATTATTTTAAAATTACTTCAATCTGCAGATTATAACGTTGAAAAAGCTCAAAGAGGAATAGTTTATATTGATGAAGTTGATAAGATTAGTAGAAAATCAGAAAATCCATCAATAACTAGAGATGTATCTGGAGAAGGTGTTCAGCAAGCTTTATTAAAAATTATGGAAGGAACTGTTGCTAGTGTTCCCCCTCAAGGAGGGAGAAAGCACCCTCAACAAGAATTTCTTCAAGTTGATACTACCAATATTTTATTTATATGTGGAGGAGCATTTGCCGGTCTAGACAAAATTATATCTCAAAGAGACAGAGGTACCGCAATAGGTTTTGGTGCAGATGTTAAAAATACACAAGATAAAAAAACAGGTGAATGGATGAAAAGTTTAGAACCTGAGGATTTATTAAAGTATGGTTTGATCCCAGAATTTATCGGTAGATTACCAATGATTGCAACGTTAGAGGATTTAGATGAAAAATCTCTTGTTAAAATTCTTCAAGAACCTAAAAATTCATTAACTAAACAATATCAAGAATTATTTAAACTTGATGGAGCTAAATTAACATTTAAAGAAAATGCTCTCAAAGAAATAGCACAAAAGGCTATCAGTAAAAAGACCGGTGCTAGAGGACTAAGATCAATTTTAGAAAATATTTTATTGAAAACTATGTATGATTTACCAAGCCAAGATAACATAGAAGAAGTTATTGTTGATGTATCAGCTGTTAAAGGTCAGACTCAACCTATTTTGGTTCATACCAAAAGCGACAATAAGTCTAGAGCTGGAAAAACTTCAGCAGCTTAATATCAATTAAATAACTTGTAAAAACATATTGCAAATTTAAATTTTATATCCATATTCACCATATGGATCTAAAAATATCATTACCATTATTACCCCTTAGAGATATCGTAGTATATCCAAATATGGTTATTCCTTTGTTTGTAGGAAGAGATAAATCTATATCAGCACTTAATGAAGTAATGAAAAAAGATAAAAAGATTATTTTAGTTACTCAAAAAAATTCTGAAATTGATGATCCTAAAAAAACAGATGTTTTCATGTATGGTTGTGAAGGAAATATTTTACAGCTTCTTAAACTACCAGATGGAACTGTTAAAGTATTGGTGGAGGGAATTAAAAGAGTAAAAATTTTAGATTTTAAAGATAATGAAAAATTTATAACCTGTGAATATACACACTATAAAGACGTTATTAATAATGATGAGGACTTATACCCCTTAGCAGCAACCGCAATTAGAAGGTTAGAAAAATTAACCTCAATTAATAAAAAAATTTCGAATGAAACAATTAATACAATTAAACAATTAAAAGATCCTTCTCAAATAGCAGATAATATAGCTTCACATATAACTGCAACAATTTCAGAAAAACAACAAATTTTTGAAACTGCAGATGTTAAAAAAAGATTGAATTCCATAATAAAAATAATGGAAAATGAAACTAGTATTATTGGAGTAGAAAAAAGAATTAGAGGAAGAGTTAAAACTCAAATGGAAAAAACTCAAAGAGAATATTACTTGAATGAACAACTTAAAGCCATTCAGAAAGAATTAGGTGAGATTGAAGATGGTAAGGATGAAAATTCAAGTCTCAACAAATCAATCTTAAAAGCAAAAATGCCAAAAGATGTAGAAAAAAAATGTCTTCAGGAACTTAAAAAACTTAAGAATATGAGTCCTATGTCAGCAGAAGCAACAGTAGTAAGAAATTATCTTGATTGGATGATAGATCTTCCATGGCATAAGAAAAGTGAGGTTGATATTGATTTAATCAAAGCTTTAAATATTCTAGATAAAGATCATTTTGGATTAGAGAAAGTAAAAGAGAGAATAATTGAATTTTTAGCGGTTCAAAAAAGAATGGAAAAGATTAAAGGTCCAATTCTTTGTTTAGTAGGTCCTCCTGGAGTAGGTAAAACTTCTTTAGGAAAATCAATTGCAAAAGCAACTAATAGAGAATTTGTTAGAATGTCTGTTGGGGGAATGAGAGATGAGGCTGAAATAAGAGGTCATAGAAGAACTTACATTGGTTCGTTGCCTGGAAAAATTATTCAAATGATGAAAAAAGCAGGAACAAAAAATCCATTAATTCTATTAGATGAAATTGACAAAATAGGAAATGACTATAGAGGCGACCCTTCATCTGCTTTATTAGAAGCTTTAGATCCAGAACAAAATACAACATTCAATGATCACTATCTTGAAGTAGATTATGATTTATCAGATGTTATGTTTGTAACAACTGCAAATACTTTAAATATTCTTCCACCTCTATTAGATAGAATGGAAGTTATTAGATTAGCAGGTTACACCGAAGATGAAAAAATTAATATTGCAAATAAATTTCTTCTCCCAAAACAAATTAAAGATAATGGTGTTAAAGATAATGAGATGAAATTAAAAGACGATATAATTAAAGAGATAATAAGAAGTTACACTAAAGAGTCTGGAGTAAGAAATTTAGAGAGAGAAATTTCTAAGGTGGCAAGAAAAGTAGTTAAAAAGGTTGTATCTGGAGAAGAAAAAGAGGTTATAATCAATACAAATAACTTAAGTGACTTTTTGGGTGTCCCTAAATATAAATTTGGTGAATTAGAAAGCGAAAACAGAGTAGGTATAGTCACTGGTTTAGCTTGGACGGAGTATGGTGGAGAAATTTTAAAAATTGAAACAGTTACAATGCCAGGTAAAGGAAGAATGCAAATTACAGGCAAATTAGGTGACGTAATGCAAGAGTCTGTTAAAGCAGCTAAATCTTTTGTCAGATCTAAATGCTTAGAATATGGAATAATTCCACCTTTGTTTGAAAAAAAAGATTTTCATATACATGTCCCTGAAGGAGCAACTCCTAAAGATGGTCCATCTGCTGGTATTGGTATGGTAACATCTATTGTATCATCGATTACAAACATACCTGCTAGACGTGATGTTGCTATGACGGGTGAGGTAACAATAACTGGACAAGTTTTACCAATTGGAGGACTAAAAGAAAAATTATTAGCTGCTCATAGAGCAGGAATAAAAGAAGTCTTGATACCAAAAGAAAATGAAAAAGATCTAGTAGACATGCCTAAAAAAATTAAAGATGAGATTAAAATTACACCAGTAGAATTTGCTGATGATGTTCTTAAAATTGCGTTAACAAAAGAACTTAAAAAAACTGAATGGGTTGAGGTTGATCTGTCTAAAAATGACGATAAATCTCAGGCTAGCATTCAATAATAATTAATTTACATTATCTATACCTTGATGTATTAGTAAGCATCATTTTGGGCGGTTAGCTCAGCTGGTAGAGCATCTCGTTTACACCGAGGGGGTCAAAGGTTCGAGTCCTTTACTGCCCACCAAAATGATTTAAAGTGGGGGTGTAGCTCAGTTGGTTAGAGCGATCGCCTGTCACGCGATAGGTCGAGGGTTCGAGTCCCTTCACTCCCGCCACTATAAAAACTTAATTTATCAAATTAACCTTGATAATAGTTATCATTTATAGTGTATATTTTGAATAATGTGACCTATCACCACTTCATCTACTTATAAAAAATGATATATATTCATTAATGTCTGCGGAATTTTTAAAAGATTATTTGCCTATAATTTTATTCCTAATAATAGCTTTAGGACTGAGTTGTGCCTTTGTTGTGATTAACTATATTCTAGCTCCTAAAAACCCTGATCCTGAAAAACTATCTGCATACGAGTGTGGTTTTGAACCTTTTGAAGATTCTAGAATGGAATTTGATGTAAGATTTTATTTAGTAGCAATACTTTTTATAATTTTTGATTTAGAGATAGCTTTTCTTTTTCCTTGGGCTATATCGTTAGGAAATATTGGAATCCTAGGTTTTACTTCAATGATGATTTTTTTATTCATATTAACTATTGGTTTTATTTATGAATGGAAAAAAGGTGCTTTGGACTGGGAATAATAAATAATTTAAATGAACAATAAGTTAAATCAAGTCCCTGAGGAATTTAAACAACTTGCTAAAGATTTTAGTAAAAATGGTTTTATTACAACCTCATTAGATAATTTAGTTAATTGGTCGAGGTCAGGATCTTTACATTGGATGACTTTTGGTCTTGCTTGCTGTGCAGTAGAAATGATGCAAACAGCTATGCCTAGATATGATTTAGAGAGGTTTGGAGCAGCACCAAGAGGATCTCCAAGACAATCTGATGTAATGATTGTAGCCGGTACTTTAACAAACAAAATGGCTCCAGCTCTTAGAAAAGTTTATGACCAGATGCCTGAACCTAGATATGTAATATCAATGGGAAGTTGTGCAAATGGTGGAGGTTATTATCATTATTCCTATTCAGTAGTGAGAGGATGTGATCGAATTGTTCCAGTTGATGTTTACGTACCAGGATGTCCCCCCTCTGCAGAAGCCCTTCTTTATGGAATATTACAATTACAAAAAAAAATTAGAAACAAAGGTTCTTTAAATAGATAATAATGCATAGTTTAATTGACCTTGAAAAAAAAATTAATTCAGAACTGACAACAAAGATTAATAAGTCTGAAATCAAACATAATCAAATTTATATTGAAATAGATAAAGAAGATTTAGCAAATGTTACATTATTTTTAAAAACAAACAAAGATACAAAATTTAGACAATTAATTGATATTACTGTTATTGATTATCCTGAAGAGAATCAAAGATTTAAAGTTGTTTACTTATTTTTAAGTCATGAATTTAATCAAAGACTTATCTTAAGTTATTTTATAAATGAAAATGAAGTTATAAATTCATTAACATCTATTTTTCCTTCTGCTAATTGGATGGAAAGAGAAGTATTTGATATGTATGGCGTTAATTTTAATGACCATCCTGATCTTAGAAGAATATTAACAGATTATAATTTTGAAGGACATCCTTTAAGAAAAGATTTTCCATTAACAGGACATACTGAAGTAAGATATAGCGAAGCAGAAAAAAAAGTAGTTAGTGAACCAGTTAAACTAGAACAAAATTACAGAAATTTTGATTATGAGAGTCCTTGGGAAGGCACAAAATATATAAAGGAACAAACAGATAATAATGACAAAAAAAATTAAAAATCTAAATTTAAACTTTGGTCCTCAACATCCTGCTGCACATGGTGTTTTAAGATTGATTTTAGAATTAGATGGTGAAGTAGTTGAAAAAGCTGACCCTCATATTGGTCTGTTACATCGAGGAACAGAAAAATTAATTGAAAATAAAACTTATATTCAAGCAGTACCTTATTTTGATAGGCTTGATTATGTTGCACCGATGAACCAAGAGCATGCATTTGCTCTTGCTATTGAAAAAATTTTGAAAATCGATGTTCCTATTAGAGCCCAATTTATAAGAGTTATGTTTTGTGAAATTGGTAGAATTTTAAGTCACATTTTAAATGTAACTACACAAGCTTTAGATGTTGGGGCACTAACACCCTCTTTATGGGGATTTGAAGAAAGGGAAACTTTAATGACCTTTTATGAACGTGCTTCTGGATCAAGATTACATGCAAATTATTTTAGAGCTGGTGGAGTACACCAAGATTTACCAGGTGGTTTAGAAGATGATATTGCAAAATTTTGTGAAACTTTTCCAAAAATTATTAATGATTTAGAAAATCTATTAACAGATAACAGGATTTTTAAACAAAGAAATGTTGATATAGGTGTAGTTACAAAAGAGGATGCTCTTGATTATTCTTTTACTGGGGTGATGATAAGAGGATCAGGTATTCCTTGGGACCTAAGAAAATCACAACCTTATGATTGTTATAATCAACTAGATTTTAAGATTCCAGTAGGAAAAAATGGTGACTGTTATGATCGTTATCTATGCAGAATTGAAGAAATGAAAGAAAGTGTTTCTTTAATCAAACAATGTCTTTCTAAAATGGAAAAAGGCCCGGTGAAGAGCCTAGATGGTAAAATTAGTCCGCCATCTAAAAAGGAAATAAAACAGTCAATGGAAGCATTAATCCATCACTTCAAGTTGTTTACAGAAGGATATCGTGTTCCTAAAGATGAAATATATACTGCAGTTGAGGCACCTAAAGGAGAGTTTGGTGTTTATTTAATTTCAGATGGCTCAAGTAAACCTTATAAATGTAAAATTAGAGCTCCAGGTTTTTCACATTTACAAGCTATGGACTATCTAATTAAAGGTCATATGTTAGCTGATGTTCCTGCTGTATTAGGATCATTAGACATAGTTTTTGGAGAAGTTGATAGATGAGTATAAAAAGACCATCTAAAAATCAACCAGAAAAGTTTGAATTTAATTCTTCTTCTCTAGAGGAAGCAAAATCAATTGTTTCTAATTATCCACAAGGTAAACAACAAAGTGCGGTAATGGCTTTGCTTTATATAGCACAAAAACAAAACGATAATTGGATACCATTAGCTGCAATGAAATACATAGCAAATTTTTTAGATATGTCTTACATAAAAGTTTACGAAGTTGCTACTTTTTACTCTATGTATAATCTAGCTCCAGTAGGAAAATATTTTGTTCAAGTTTGCACTACTACTCCGTGCATGATTAGAGGAGCGAATAAGTTGATTGAAGCTTGTAAGGAGAAGATTTCTGAAAACGAATCCCAACTTTCTAGTGATAAAAACTGTTCATGGATGGAAGTTGAATGTTTAGGTGCTTGCGTAAATGCTCCAATGATGCAAATTAATGATGATTATTATGAAGATCTTGATAAAGAAAAAACCTTGGAAATTTTAGATAAAATTATAAAAGATGAAAAACCTAAACCAGGTTCTTATAGAGGAAGAACTAATAACGAACCTGAAAATAATAGAAAAACACTTATGGATTTAAAAAATGCTTAAAGATAAAGATAGAATTTTTCAAAACTTATATAACGATTTAGGCTCTGATGTTAGTTCATCTCAAAAAAGAGGTGATTGGGTTAACACCAAAGAACTTACTAGTAAAGGTAGAGATTGGATAATTAATGAAATTAAAGATTCACAGCTTAGAGGTAGAGGAGGTGCAGGTTTTCCAACTGGATTAAAATGGTCTTTTGCTCCTAAAGAGGTTGGATCAAGACCTCATTATTTAGTTATTAACGCAGATGAGTCCGAACCAGGCACTTGTAAAGATAGAGATATATTAAGATTTGAACCCCACAAATTAATCGAAGGATGTTTGATTGCTTCTTACGCAGTTCAAGCGCATGTTTGCTACATATATATAAGAGGTGAGTATTTTATAGAAGGGCAAAAGCTTCAAGCTGCTATTAATGAAGCATATGAAAAAAATTTAATTGGTAAGAATGCTGCAGGCACAGGATGGGACTTAGATATTTATATTCATTATGGTGCTGGGGCTTATATTTGCGGTGAAGAAACTGCGTTACTTGAAAGTATAGAGGGAAAAAAAGGTCAACCAAGATTAAAACCACCTTTTCCAGCTTTAATAGGACTTTATGGATGTCCCACAATAATAAATAATGTTGAAACCATAGCGGTAGTTCCATCAATTCTTAGAAAAGGTGGGAAATGGTTTGCATCATTGGGTAGAGAAAAAAATACTGGTACAAAGATTTTTTGTATATCTGGAAATGTAAACAACCCGTGTAATGTTGAGGAAGAAATGAGCATATCATTAAAAGAATTAATAGAAGTTCATGCTGGTGGTGTAATTGGTGGTTGGGATAATTTACAAGCTGTAATTCCCGGGGGCTCCTCTATGCCTTTAATTCCAAAAGAAAAATGTGAGACATTAAATATGGATTTTGACTCTTTAGTAGCTGAAAAAAGTGGATTGGGAACTGCTGGTGTAGTTGTTATCAATAAGGATCAAGACATAATTAAATGTATGGCAAGAATTGCGAGATTTTATAAACATGAAAGTTGTGGTCAATGTACTCCTTGTAGAGAAGGTTCTGGTTGGATGTGGAGAATGCTCGAAAGAATGGCAAAAGGTGAGGCAACAAAAGACGAAATTGATATGTTGGGTGATGTTACAAATCAAATAGCCGGCCATACAATTTGTGCATTTGGTGAAGGTTCTTCTTGGCCTGTTCAAGGACTATTGAGACATTTTAAAAAGGAAATTAAAGAAAGAAATAAATTTGATCCAATAGTTAAAGAGAATAAAAATATTCCTTATTTAGTGGACCAACATTTATTGGATAAAAATGCTTAAATTAAAAGTTAATGACACAGAAGTAGAAGTTGAAGAAGGATTAACTGTTCTTCAAGCATGTGAAAAAGCTGGTGTTGAAATACCAAGATTTTGCTATCACGAAAAATTATCAATAGCTGGTAATTGCAGAATGTGTTTAGTAGAAATGGAAAAATCACCTAAACCAATAGCTTCGTGCGCCATGCCAGCTGCAGATGGTATGGTAATAAAAACTAATACACCTACAATTGAAAAATCTAGAAAAGGTGTAATGGAATTTTTATTAGCTAATCATCCTTTGGATTGTCCTGTTTGTGATCAAGGAGGAGAATGCGATTTACAGGATCAATCTATGTTTTATGGAATAGATAAATCGAGATTTAAAGAAAATAAAAGGGCAGTCCCAGATAAAAATATGGGCCCTTTAATTAAGACTCATATGACAAGATGTATTCATTGCACAAGATGTATAAGATTTGCAACTGAGATAGCTGGTATACCCGAATTAGGTGCAATTGGTAGAGGTGAAGATATGCAAATTACTACATATTTAGAAAAATCTATACAGTCAGAATTATCAGGCAATGTTATAGATCTTTGTCCGGTCGGTGCATTAACTTCTAAACCTTACGTTTTTGAAGCACGTCCATGGGAGTTAAAAAAAACTGAGTCCATCGATGTGATGGATGCTATTGGATCAAGTATCAGAGTAGACACTTATGGCTGGGAAGTAAAAAGAATTCTACCTTTAATTAATGAAGATATAAATGAAGAATGGATATCAGACAAAACTAGATATGCATGTGATGGATTATTAAATCAAAGGTTAGATACACCTTTTATTAAATATGGTGGTAAATTTGAAAAAGCTTCCTGGGAAGAGGTTTTTAAAATTATTAAATCAAAAATTGAAAATACTTCAAAAGATAAAATTGCTGGGTTTGTA
>CABYGR010000002.1 GCA_902518595.1 uncultured Pelagibacteraceae bacterium
ATTTATTAAGTATTTTTGATAAATTTTAAACATTTTTAATCATTTTAAAAAAAATTAAGTAGGAAGTAATGAATATAAACCATGGAAACAGAAGATAAGTATAAAATAAAAATTCAGAAGAAACGGAATACCTCAAAGATGCTTCAGAAATCACAATAATAATAAATGTAGTAATAAAAATTAAGTTTCTTATTTTTTTATAATTAATTTTTTTGCTAGAAGTTATAATTAAAAAACAAGTAAGTATTGCAATTATTGGTATATAGATTGGTTTGTACAATCTTTTTAATAGCTCTTGTTTTACTTCGAGTATAGTTTTTTCACAATTAAATGAAGAAAATTTTTCACTTTCTATATTTTTAAAATAACAACTCAGTAATCCAAGTGAGCTTATCTCTTGTATTTTTGGAACAATAATTGTGTTTGTATCGAAAGTTCTTAAATTAAAATCAATTTCATCAAACTCAAAAATATTTATTTTTGATTTTTCATTATTAATTACTCTACCATCTAAAAGTTTGAAAATTTTTTGTTTTTCGCTGTCAATTAAAAACCCATTTTTTGCATAAATCATTTTTGAACTTGCTTTTGTAGAATCATCTATAAAAATATCAGTATAAGAACCGTTCTCATTTTTTTTATTAATAAAGATAGTTAAATCTTTCACAACATTTATAAACTTACCTTCCTTTATCAACGAGGTAAAAAAATCTATATTAGAATTTTTTAATAAGTCTCTACCTTTCAACTGAGCAGAAGGGGAAACATATGAGCCAAGAAAAATTTGAAAAAACATCATAATAATTGATAAAGAAATAATCTTATTCATCAATTGAATTTTATTTATTCCATTTAACCAAAAAATATTTAACTCATGTCTAAATTCATACATTATGAGTGTATAAAAAAGAGATATAAAAAATATAAAGGGCAATATTCTGTGGATAATTTTAGGAAAATTTAGAATAGTGAAATAAAAATAAATTTTTAATCCGTGACCATCTTCTGCAACTAGGTCAAAATAGTTAACTGCCTGCAAGGTCCAAACAATTAAACCCATTAATATTATTGAAGTTACAAAGAAGCTCAATATATCTTGATTTAATTTTTTAAATATTAATTTTTTCATTGAAAATATAAATTTACTTTATATATACCATTCAACACGTATAGGGTGTATTAAAAATTATGACTATTCAAATTAATTATAAAAGTACCGGTTTGAAAAAAAACTCCAATAATCTTGTCTTATTTGTTGATGAAAATTTCAATATTAAAGGATTAAAAAAATACATTTCAAATATTGAGTTTTCATACATATCCGACCTATTAAAAATTAGTGATTTAAAAAAAGAATTACTTATTTTTGAAATTAATTCAAAAAAAACAATATTTTTAGTGTCAATTAAAAAAGATTTAAAAATTTCCGATGTGGAAAATTTAGGAGCTAAATTTCATAGCTATATAGACTATGACAAGAAAAAAGAATATTTAGTAAATTCAGACACAATTAATAGTAAAATAAAAAATTTTACAGAATATTTTTTACACGGATTAAAATTAAAATCCTATAAATTTGATATTTATAAATCAAAAAAAAATAAAAAGATTATTTCTATAAATGTTGTAGGAAATAAGAATAAAATATCTACTCAAGACTATTTAAGATTTAAAGCCCTAGAGGAAGGAAGTTTTTTTGCAAGAGACCTTGTGTCAGAACCAGGAAACATCCTACACCCAGATGAATATGCAAAAAGAATAAATACGCTTAAAAAATTTGGATTGAAAATAAATATATACGATGAAAAGAAATTAAAAAAACTTGGAATGAATGCTTTACTTGGCGTAGGACAAGGAAGTATTCGAGGATCATACCTTGTGACAATGGAATGGAATGGAGCAAAAAATAATTCTAATCCTTTAGCCTTTGTTGGTAAAGGAGTTTGTTTTGACACCGGAGGTTATTCTTTAAAACCAGCGAAGTTTATGGAAGATATGACTTATGATATGGCAGGCTCAGCTACTGTTGTTGGTTTAATGAAAAATTTAGCTATAAGAAAAGCAAAAATTAATGCAGTTGGTGTTGTAGGACTTGTAGAGAATATGGTGAGTGGAAATGCTCAAAGACCTGGTGACATAGTAAAATCTTACAGTGGCAAAACAATAGAAGTATTAAATACAGATGCTGAAGGTAGACTAGTTTTAGCTGATGCTTTAACTTTTACTGAAAAAAAATTCAAGCCTAAGTTTATTGTTGATTTAGCAACTTTAACTGGTGCAATTATAGTTTCATTGGGTTCTGAATATGCTGGTTTATTTTCAAACAATGATAAGTTGTCAAAACAATTATTGGAAGCAGGTGATAAAGTGGAGGAGAAATTATGGAGAATGCCTTTACATAAAAATTTTGATAAACTTATAAATTCAAAAAATGCAGATATGCAAAATATTAATTATGTTGGAGGTGCAGGATCTACAACCGCAGCACAGTTTTTACAAAGATTTATTTTAAATAAAACACCTTGGGCTCATCTAGATATAGCTGGTATGGCATTTTCAAAATATGGTGGAGCTTTAAATTCAGGTGGAGCAACTAGTTATGGAGTAAGATTATTAAATAAACTAATAGAGGATAATTATGAGTAATGCAGAACAAACATTATCAATCATTAAGCCAGATGCTGTTGAAAGAAACTTGGATAAGGAAATCAAAGAAATGTTTAAAAATAAAGGTTTCCAAATTGTCAAAGAAAAGAAAATTCAGATAGAAAAATCAGAGGCTGAAAAATTTTATAAAGTTCATGAAACTAAGCCTTTTTATAATGATTTATGTACATATTTATCCTCAGGAGCAATAGTTGTTATGATATTAGAGAAAGAAAATGCAGTTTTAGCAAATCGAGAATTAATGGGAGCAACAAACCCTAAAGATGCCCAAGAAGGAACAATAAGAAAAAAATATGGTATTTCAATCGATAAAAATTCAGTCCATGGATCTGATAGTATCGAAAATGCAAAAATTGAAATTAATTTCTTTTTTAAAGATTAGATAAAATTTTTTTTAAAGCTTTTGGATATAGAACATGTTCATGCTTAAGAACCCTTTTGCTAAGACTTTTAGATGTATCATTTTTTAAAATTTTAACTTTTTTTTGTAGAATAATCCTTCCAGAGTCTAATTTTGAATTAACATAGTGCACAGTACATCCTGAATACTTTTCTTTATTATCTATAGCTCTTTGATGGGTATTTAATCCTTTATATTTGGGCAATAAAGATGGATGAATATTAATTATCTTACCTTTAAAGATTCTTATAAAATTTTTCGATAGAATTTTCATAAATCCTGCGAGACATATTAACTTAATCTTATTTTTTTTTAATTCTATAAGAATTCTTTTTTCAGTGTATTTAACATTTGAGTAATTAATAATTTTTTTTTTTATTTTAAATTTTCTTGCAAAATTTAAACCTTTAGCTTTAGGATTATTTGAAATAATTAGTGTAATTTTAAATCTAGAATTTTTTTTAAGTGAATGATTAATCAGATTTTTTAGATTACTACCATTTCCTGAAATAAATATAGCAATTTTTACTTTATAAAATCCAATTGATTTTAGCATTTAATCTTACTTTATTTGTATCATTAACTATTTTTCCTATAATGTAAGGTCTAAATTCTTTTGAAAAAAACTTTTTAATTTTTTTCAAATTTTTAGGTTTTATTATTAAACAAAAACCTACACCACAATTAAACGTTTTTAACATTTCTTTATCTGAAATATTTTTTTGTTTTAACCATTTAAAAATTTTCAGAGTTTTAACTTTACTTAAATTAATCTCTGCACATAATTTATTAGGAATAATACGACCGATATTGTCAGCTAATCCACCACCAGTTATATTTGCACAACCATTTAATAAATTGTAGTTAATTAAATTTAATATTTCTTTTACATAAATTTTAGTAGGTTTAATTAGTTCTTTTTTTAAAAAAATATTTTTATTTATATTTATCTTTTTTGTTTTCAAAAGGTGTCTAATTAAAGAATATCCATTTGAATGTATTCCACTTGAAGGTACCGCTAAAATTAAATCATCTTTTTTTATTTTTTTCTTATTCAAAATCTTGTTTTGATCGACTACACCCACAGCAAACCCGGCAATATCAAATTTTCCTTTTTCATAAGTTCCTGGCATTTCGGCTGTTTCACCACCAACCAACTCACAATTTGCTATTTTACATCCTTTAATAATTCCTTTTAAAATTGATTTAAGTTTTTTTAAATCAATTTTGTTAATGGAGATATAATCTAGAAATATAATAGGCTTAGCGCCTTGAACAATTAAATCATTTACACTCATTGCTACTAAATCTATACCAATGGTGTCATATTTTTTTATTAAGTTAGCAATTTCAATTTTAGTTCCTACACCATCTGTACAAGCAACTATTTTTGGACTTTTCATATTTTTTGGAATATCTGAAATAGAGCCAAATCCACCAATATTTTTGAACTTTTTTTTGCCTTGTTTTTTTGATGATAATTTAGATATGAACTTTACAAATTTATCTGCAGCATCAATATTAACGCCACTTTTTTTATAGGTAAAGACAGTTTTATTCATTATTATAATAATTAGTTTAAATGTATTATTTTAAAACCTTATATATATTTTTAATCTTTATAGCTTTAAATTTATTTTTCTTTTCCACAGTAGATGTATCTGCAAAATCTTTTCAAGTAGACGAAATTGAAATTTCTGAACCCTTTGAGGAAAAGTTTGATAAAAATTCAGTAATAGACAAAGGTTTTAAAAATGCATTTTTTAAATTAATAAACTTGTTAGTTAAATCAAATGATTTAAATAAAGTTAAATCAATCAGACTTAACGAAATTAAAAGTATGATTGAGTCGTTTACAATTCAGGAAGAAAAATTTATTGATCAAACATATTATTTAAAAATAGGAGTTAATTTTGATAAAAGAAAAATTTATGATTATCTAGAAAAAAAAAATATTTTTCCATCTCAAATTAAACAAGAAAAATTTCTATTTTTACCTTTGATAATAGATCAAAACACTAATGATATTATTGTATATGCAAATAATCCACTATATGAAAAATGGAATTTAGATAGTAATAAAAATCATCTAATAAATTTTTTATTACCAACAGAAGATTTAGAGGATTTAAATCTTATTAAAAAAAATATTGATAATATTGAAAATTACAATTTTGAAGAAATCATAAAAAAATATTTTCTCAATAATTCTATTATTTCAATAATTTTTAAAAGTAAAAAGGAAATCAAAGTTCTGTCTAAAATTTACATAAAAGATAAAGAAATAATATTAAATAACTCATTTAAAAGTTATGACTTTAATAATAAAGAAGAATTAAATCTCTTTATTAATGAACTAAAAATAATTTATGAAGATTTGTGGAAAAAACAAAATGAAATTAATACGTCTATTAAACTTCCGTTAATAATAAAAATTGACAATCAAAATTTAGGTATTTCTTTAAAAATTGAAAATATCTTTAAAGAAATAGACTTAATAAGTTATTATTCAATTAAAAATTTTGATAAAGATTATATTTACTATGAAGTAATTTTTAATGGAACACCTCAAAATTTTATCAAAATTATGAATGATAGAAATTACAATTTTGATACACAAAACAAAATTTGGATTTTAAAATGAGAGATTTAAATCAATCAATAATTAGATTTAATTATGATCAAAATTTTACAGATGATGATTTTTATGTTTCAAAAAGTAATGAACATATATTTTTATTGTTGAATAAATGGCCCAAATGGGAAAAAAATTTTCTAAATATTATTGGAGAAAAGTTTTCAGGAAAAACTCATCTTTCAAATATATTCATTAAAAAATTTAAAGGAATAAAATTAGACTCAAGTTCATTAAAAAATGATGATTTAATAAAAATTAAGATCCATGAAAATATTATTTTGGAAGATCTTGATGAAAATGTAGACGAAAAATTATTATATAGTTTGTTAAATATTATAGATTTAGACAATAAATACATTATTGTAACATCAAATATTCCGATAGTTGATATTAAATTTTCATTAAATGATTTAAAATCAAGGACTAAAAATTTTCTTTTACAAAATATTGAAAAACCAGATGATAATTTAGTTTTTGCTTTAATATTAAAAAATTTATCTGATCGTCAAATATCAATAGATAAAAAACTTATAGATTTTATTATCAAAAGAATACATAGATCGTATAGCAAAATATTTGATTTCATATATAAAGTTGACGAGTTAAGTTTGAAAAAGAAAAAACCTATTGATTTAAAAATTATAAAAGAAGTTTTGGGAGAATAATTGAATAAATACAGAACTCATAATTGTAATGAATTGAGAAAAACATTAGTGGGTCAGGATGTAACCCTTTCTGGATGGATTAATAAAAAAAGAGATCATGGAAATTTATTATTTTTGGATTTAAGAGATAATTATGGGGTCACTCAATGCATTATTGATAAAGATAATTCGAAATTTAAAGAACTAGAAAAGATGCAACTTGAAACCGTTGTAAAAATTGAAGGTAAGGTTGTGGATAGATCAAATGAAACTATTAATAAAGATATTTTGACAGGAGAAGTAGAGGTTGCAATCAAAAATTTTGAAGTGCTGGGGACTTGTAAGGAGTTACCATTACCAGTATTTAGTGATCAAGAATACTCAGAAGAAATTAGATTAAAATATAGGTTTTTAGATTTAAGAAGAAAAAAAATTCACCAAAATATTATTTTAAGGTCAAAAGTAATTTCTTTTATAAGGTCAGAATTGAATAATTTAGGATTTTTGGAATTTCAAACTCCAATTTTGACATCCTCTAGCCCAGAAGGAGCTAGAGATTTTTTGGTACCTAGTAGATTAAATCCAGGTAAATTTTATGCCTTGCCTCAAGCACCTCAACAATTCAAACAATTAATTATGGTTTCAGGATTTGATAAATATTTTCAGATTGCCCCATGTTTCAGGGATGAAGATGCTAGAGCAGATAGAAGCCCAGGAGAATTTTATCAATTAGATTTAGAAATGTCGTTTGTAGAACAAGAAGATGTATTTGATGTAGTTGAAAAACTAATGGTTAAAGTTTTTAAAAATTTTTCTGATAAAAAAATACTTTTTGAAAAATTTCCAAAAATAACTTACTCGGATGCAATGTTAAAATATGGATCTGATAAGCCAGATTTAAGAAACCCACTTGTAATTTCAGATATAACGAAGTTATTTGAACGAGATGATATTAGTTTTGAAATATTTAAAAAACTCGTAAAAAAAGGCTCAATTGTAAGATCTATAGTGGCAAAAAAAACTAAGGATAAACCCAGAAGTTTTTTTGATGGAATTGATAAATGGGCAAAAGATCAAGGATCCTCAGGACTTGCTTATTTTACTTTAGAGAAAAATGATAAATTGTCTGGTAAAGGCCCTATTGGTAAATTTTTTTCTGAGGAGTCGTTAATAGAGCTTATGAAATTAACAAATGCTGAGGTAGGAGATACTATTTTCTTGTCATGTGGTAAACAAAATGATGTAGAAAAAATTCTATCCTTAGCAAGAACAAAAATTGCAGAAGAACTAAATTTAATACAAGAAAATCACTTTGCATTTTGTTGGATTGTTGATTACCCAATTTTTGAACTAGACGAATTAACTAAAAAAATTAGGTTTAGCCATAACCCTTTTTCTATGCCTCAAGGTGATATTAATAATTTGGATTTATCAAAACCACTTACTTTAAAAGCATATCAGTATGATATCGTTTGTAATGGAATAGAGCTTTCTTCTGGAGCAATTAGAAATCATATTCCTGATCTAATGTATAAACTTTTTGATATAGCAGGATATTCAAAGAAAGATGTTGAAGATAAATTTAGTGGTATGATAAATGCTTTAAGTTATGGTGCACCCCCACACGGTGGTATAGCTCCAGGAATAGATAGAATAGTAATGCTTTTAGCAAATGAAAAAAATATTAGAGAAGTAACAATGTTTCCAATGAATCAAAATGCTCAAGATCTAATGATGAATGCTCCTTCAAAGGTTAACGAAATTCAGTTAAAAGAGCTAGGTTTAGCTTTAAAATTAAAAAAATAATTATTTCTTACCTTTTAAACTTATTTTAACATCTGATAAGTCTACTAGATTTTTCTTATAATTATTTCTTACAAAACCTTTACTTGTTATATCTTTTACAATTTTTAGTAATTGGTTTTGACCTTCAGAAGAATCATCGTCATTACTTAGTTCCGTACCGCCAATTGATGGAGTGTGTGCTAAATCTTCCCTATTTTGATAGGAAATTGCTAATTCTCTAAAAATGTAATCTAGGATAGATGACGCACTCAAAATTCTATCATTTCCATGAACTTTACCCGATGGTTCGAATTTAGTTCCAACAAAAGCACTAATATATTCATCCAGAGGAACTCCATATTGTAGGCCAAGAGAAACAGCTATAGCAAAATTATTCATTAAAGCTTTTACTAACTCACCTTCTTTGCTTGTATCAATAAATATTTCTCCAATTTTACCATCTTCATATTCACCAGTATGTAAATAAACTTTATGATCTCCTATAGTTGCTTTTTGAATGTAACCCTTTCTTCTATCTGGCATACCAAATCTCTGGCTAGTTTTTTCAGATTTATTAAAAAAATTTGTTATTGGTTTTTCAAGATTATTTTGATTTTCCTTATTTACTTTAGTTACTAAATCAATCTTTTTATCGGTAGTTTTATTTATCGTGTCTAAACTTTTAGTTTTTCTATTATCTAATTTAACGTCTATAATTTCAAATTTCCCATCATCTCTTTTTTCTAGATTTTTAAGTTCTGTTTCGTTTATATCATCTAGATAATGATTAACTTTAAAAGTACATGTGTAATAAGTTTCAACTAAATATTTTGCCATTTTACCTCAGTTTATAAATTTTATTTTGAATAATGAATCATTTAATTTATATACAAATCCATATTTTAGTCTAATTTAAATTATACAATTTTGAATTGAATAAAATATATTTTACATGTTGACACTATTAAAAAAAATTTTCATCTGGTGGAATCAAGATACTTTCGGAACAAGAATAAAAACAATTTTGTTCGGAAAGTTAGTAGGAACAGATAGTTATGGAAATAAATATTACGAAAGCAAAAGTGGTAAAAGGTGGGTTATTTATTCAAACGAAATAGACGCATCTAAAATACCCGTTGAGTGGTATTCATGGATGCATTATACGAAAAATAGGATAGAAAAAAATCATGAGTTAAAAAAATATGAATGGCAAAAACCACATAAACCAAACTTAACAGGTACAGAATCAGCATATTATCCTAATAAAGATAAACAGGATGCAATCGATAAAAAATATAAAAGTTGGAAAGATTAATAAACTTATAATATTAATAATTATTATAATAAGTTTAAGTCAATTTAATTATGTTAAATCTCAAGATAATTTAATTGGTAAAATTACGAGTATAAAAATTTTAGATAAAATAAGTTCAAAAAATGAACTTATTAATTTGGTTAATGGTGAGGAACAGATTTATAAAGATCTTGCAATAAAAAGCATGAAATGTACTAATTCAGAGTTTGATGATAATCCTGAGATAAAAGCTTATATACAAGTTAGAGATTTAACAAAAAAAAGTAATGATGAGGTATTTGTTTTTAATAATTGGATGTTTTCATCCAGCCCATCTATAATACCTTTTGATCACCCTGTTTATGATATATGGCTTACAGATTGTGATTAAATAATTTTTTCTTTGTCTAACCAACTTACATTGAAGTCTGAATCAATAAATTTTTTGTGATTTAATAATTTTTTATGCAAAGGGATTGTAGTTGTAATTCCCTCAATTACAAATTCATCTAAAGATCTGTTCATCCTTTGAATTGCTTCTTTCCTATTTCTTCCATGGCATATTAATTTGCAAACCATACTGTCGTAAAATGGAGTTACTTTATAACCTTGAAATATTGCACCATCGACTCTAGTTCTAAATCCAGAAGGCTGATGACACATTTCTATAGTTCCAGGGGAAGGTTGAAAGTTTTTGCTTGGATCTTCTGCATTAATTCTACATTCTATAGCGTGACCTCTAGGATTAATATCTGTTTGTTTTAAAGCAGTTTCACCTGTGTATGCTATCCATATTTGCTCTTTTATAATATCTATGCCCGTTACCATCTCAGTTACTGGATGCTCTACTTGAACCCTAGTGTTCATTTCTAAAAAATAAAATTTTTGATTTTCATAAATAAATTCAACTGTACCAGCACCTTCATATCCAATTTTGCTAACCATTTTTACTGTTCGATCAAATAAATCTTTTCGTATTTCATCGTTTAAAATAGGGCTTGGTGTTTCTTCTATTAGTTTTTGATGTCTTCTTTGTACAGAACAATCTCTTTCATGCAAATGAACAGTTCTATTTTTTCCTGCTAATATTTGAACTTCTATATGCCTAGGGTTTTGAAAAAACTTTTCAATATATACTTCATCATTACCAAAATATTTTTGAGCTTCAGATTTTGCAGTAGAAAATAAAGTTTCAAATTCCTCTTCTTTGTTCACAATTTTCATACCTTTACCTCCACCTCCTCCAGATGCTTTTATAAGAACAGGAAAGCCAATTTTTTTACAAAGTTGTTTAGCATCATTAATATCTTTAACACCACCCTCAGATCCTTCTATAACTGGTAGTCCGTTTTCTTTTGCGATTTTTTTAGCCTGAATTTTGTCTCCCATCATTTCTATTAATTTTGAAGAGGCTCCAATAAATTTAATATTGTTTTCCTCAAGAACACGAGCAAAATTTGAATTTTCAGATAAAAAACCATAGCCAGGGTGAACTGCTTCAGCATTAGTTATTTCAATAGCAGACATGATAGCTGGAATATTTAAATAGCTATTTACAGGTTGGTGTGAGCCAATACAAACACTTTCATCAGCTAATTTTACATGCATACTGTTTCTATCCACATCAGAATGAACAGCCACAGTTTCAATTCCCCATTCTTTACAAGCACGGATTACTCTAACTGCAATTTCCCCACGGTTTGCAATTAAGATTTTTTTAAACATTATTCTAAAATGATTATTGTTTGACCAAATTCTACTGGATGACCATCTTCTACACAAATTTCTTTAACAACCCCATCTGCTGTTGAAGGAACATGATTCATAGTTTTCATAGCTTCAACAATCATGACTGTGTCACCTTTTTTAATTTTTTTTCCAACCTCAACAAATCTTTTAGCACCAGGTTCAGGAGCATGATAAGCAGTTCCTATAATTGGTGAAGTAATTTGAATTCCAGAAATTATTTTCTGAGTATTATCAGAAACAGATTTTTCTGAAGATTTTATAATTGGTGAGGTTGTAATTTGATTAGATGTCGATATTTTTGATTTGGAAACTTTTATTTTTGTATCTTTTTCTGTATATTCAATTTCAGTTAAATCAAACTCATTTAAATAATCAGTTAATTCTTTAATAATTTTTTTATCAATTTTCATTATTTAAAAGTTTTTGCATTGAAATTATGGCCAAAATATATCCTTCAGAACCTAAACCAAAAATTCCTCCTGTAGCCACGTCACTAATAAGAGATTTTCGTCTAAACTCTTCTCTTTTATATATGTTTGAAATATGTAATTCTAATACTGGTTTTTTAAAAACATCAAGTGCATCTCTAATCGCTACTGAAGTGTGTGTAAAACCTGCTGCATTAATGATAATACCATCTAAGTTTTTTTTTGCTTCTTGTATTTTTGTTACAATATCACCCTCAATATTAGATTGAAAAAACTCCATATTTAGATTTAATTCATTTGCTTTTTTTAAACAATTTGCTTTTAGTTGTTCAAAAGTTATCGAACCATATTGTGATTGTTCTCTTTCACCTAATAGATTAAGATTAGGGCCATTAATAATAATTATTTTATTGTTCATTCAGCATTTATACACGATGAAAAAAATAAAAAAAATAAAAATAAGATTAAATGGTAAAAATAAAAATATTATAGAAGGATATAAACTATATGATTTAGTAAAACAATTAGATTTACAATTAAAAAAAGTAGCTATTGAACTAAACAGGGAAATCGTTGATAAGAAAAAAATTAAAAAAATTATATTAAATGATAAAGATATTATAGAGGTAGTTCATTTTATTGGAGGTGGTTAAAATTGAAAATTGATAAATTAACTGTAGGTAAACAAAAATTTAATTCACGATTAATAGTCGGTACTGGAAAATATAAGAATATGTCTGAATGTGCAAAAGCTATAAAATTGTCTGGAGCAAGTATAGTTACAGTAGCAGTTAGGAGAGTAAATATATCTGATAAAAAAAAACCACTATTAATGGATTATATAGATCCAAAAAAAATTACCTATTTACCAAATACAGCTGGATGTTTCAGTTCAGAAGAGGCTCTAAGAACACTTAGATTAGCAAGAGAAATTGGAGGATGGAAATTAGTTAAACTTGAAGTTTTAGGGGATAAAAAAAATCTTTTTCCAGATATGATCGAAACACTAAAATCAACTGAAGTTTTAACAAAAGAAGGTTTTAAAGTTATGGTTTATTGTAACGATGATCCTTTGATGGCTAAAAGATTGGAGAATGTTGGTGCAGCAGCGATTATGCCTTTAGCTGCTCCAATTGGTTCAGGGTTAGGCATTCTTAACAAAACAAATATTTTAATTATAACAAAACAAACTAAGTTACCCGTGATTGTAGATGCTGGTTTAGGTCAAGCTTCAGATGCAGCAATTGCTATGGAGCTAGGATGTGATGGGGTTTTAGTTAATACTGCTATTGCTAAAGCAAAAAAACCTTTTACTATGGCTTTGGCTTTTAAGCACGCAGTTATTAGTGGAAGACAGTCATATCTTTCTGGTAGGATTATAAAAAATTTAGCTGGCAAACCTTCCTCGCCAAATGAAGGGATTATTTAGATTTTTTGTAGAATTTTTTTTTATACCTTTTTTTTTTAATAAAAGTTTTTTTGCCTTTTTCTTCTGAATTTTTTTCTTTGAAGTTTTTTAGCTCTATATTTTTTAACTTTTCAAATTGTTCAATTAACTCAATAGTTTTCATTGATTTATTTTTAATATCAATAATATATTCAGGAATAATAAGTTTATTATCAGTTATTATATCTATTTTCATCTTATTTTTCTTTTCAATATAAGTTAAATCTTTAACAAAATTTTCTTTTAAAAAATCAGATATTTTTTCACAAACTTTTAATTCAACAAATTTTGCTTTATTCAAAACTAATTTAAGCTCAACAATTTTTAATAATTTTTGTGCAAAAGATTCATCTGTCAATTCAACTTTCCATTTAACAGCGCTTTCTCTAAGTCTTTGACGAGACATTTCAAGTAATCCAAAATTACTAATTCTACCAATTTGAATTCTTGCTCTATCAGATCTGCATTTTTCTTTTAGACGTCTCTCGACCAATCTTCTGTTATTGAAGCTTAACATATCAATAAAATCAATTATAATTAAACCAGATAGGTCTCTAATTTTAATTTGTCTTGCAATCTCTTCAGTCGCTTCAAGGTTTGTATCTAGAGCAGTACTCTCTACATTTTTTTGTTTAATAGAACTACCAGAATTAATATCAATTGATACTAGAGCCTCAGTAGGATTGATTACCAAATATCCACCAGAGTTGAGTTTTATTTCAGAGTCAAATATTTGATTTAACTTTTGTTCAATTCCTTCCTCAATAAACAGAGGAATCTTGCCTCTGTATTTTTTTATTTTTTTAACATTAGAAGGCATCATCATTTTCATAAAATTTTGAGCTTTTTTATATCCTTCATTGCCTTCAACAATTATTTTCTTGGTATTTTCATCATACATGTCTCTTAGAGTTCTTTTTATAATTTCACTTTCTTGATGAACTAAAGACGGAGCAATTGAATTTAGAGCTGTTTCTTTAATTTGATTCCAAGTATTCTTTAAAGTTTCTAAGTCGTGATTAATTTCATTTTTAGTTTTATTGCTACCAGCAGTTCTAACTATTAGCCCCATTTCTTTTGGTATCTCGATTTCATTCAGTATAGTTCTAATTTTTTTTCTATCTGCAGGATTAAAAATTTTTCTGGAGATACCTCCTCCTTTAGAAGTATTTGGCATCAAAACAATATATTTACCTGCTATAGAAATAAATGTGCTTAAGGCAGCACCTTTTTGACCTCTTTCATCTTTAATAACTTGAATAAGTATTACTTGATTAGGTTTTATTACCTCTTGAATTTTATATCTTTTGAATTTGTGTCGTTTTTCAATTTTTTTTTCTTTATTGTCAACACGATCTTTTAAAATTTCATCGTTTTTATTTTCTAAGTTTTCAGTATAATTATTTTCTAAGCTCTGATTATCTGATAATTTTTCTTCTTCTATTTCATTTTTCTTTACTTCAATTGGATCATTGATTTCTAGTTTACCTTCAGCTAAATCTTTTTCTTCTTTAGCTTCAACTTCTTTAGACAATTCTTCTCTTGCTCTTTCTTCTTCCTGTTTGATTCTTTCTAAATCACTTTTAGGAATTTGATAATAATCAGATTGAATATCATTAAATGACAAAAAACCATGTCGCTCTCTACCGAAATCAACAAAAGCCGCTTGAAGGGAAGGCTCTATCCTACTTACCTTTCCAAGATAAATATTATTTTTAATTAAATTATTCTTTAAACCTTCGTACTCGTAATCCTCAATGTTATCTTCTGATTTAAGTACAACTCGAGTTTCATTAGGATGCGAAGCATCAATGTATAAATTTTTTTCCATAATCTATTGTTTGTTTGTTTCATTTTAATAATCAAAGTTTGATAAAAATTTTGTTTATAGTTATGCCTTATCTTTAACAAATTCCTTTATATAATGGAATTAAAATGACTAATTTATTTAAAAATTTATTTATAGCTATTGCTAGTTTTTTTCTATTGATTTCCATTACAATATTGGGGGTTTTGTGGACTTTTTCAAATAATATTCCAGATTACAAATTTTTAAAAAATTATAAACCTGCAGTTTCAAGCAAAATGTATTCTGGAAACGGAGAAGTTGTTGCAGATTTTTCAAAAGAAAAAAGAATTTTCGTTCCATATGAAGCTATCCCAAAAAACGTGATAAATTCATTTTTGTCAGCAGAAGATAAAAATTTTTTCTCTCATCCAGGTATTGATGCAAAAGGTGTTTTAAGAGCGATAATAAAAAATACTCAAAATATGATGAGTTCTAAAAGATTAGAAGGAGCATCAACCATAACACAACAAGTTGCAAAAAATTTTTTATTAACAAATGAAGTAAGTTTAAACCGAAAAATAAAAGAAGCAATTTTAGCTTTTAGAATAGAAAGAGCCTTGTCAAAAGAGAGAATACTTGAGTTATATCTAAATCAAATTTATTTGGGTAGTGGTGCATATGGTGTTGCTGCTGCAAGCTTAGAGTATTTTGATAAATCCATTAAAGAATTGAATTATAATGAGGCAGCTTTACTAGCTGCACTGCCTAAGGCCCCAAGTAAATATAATCCATATAGAAATATAGAACTTGCTAAATACAGGAGAGATTTAGTTTTAAAAAATTTATACGATAATAATTTTTTAGACCAAGAAAAATATATTGATCTTAAAAATAAGTCTATTTATTTGAAAAAAAATAAAAAAATTTTTTCTGAAAATGCTCAATACTATATTGAAGATGTTCGTAAGAGCATTATAGATCAATTATCTTATGAAAAAGTTTATAATCAAGGCTACAATATTAACACTCCAATAAATCTTAAATTACAAAAATTTGCTACCACCTCTTTGAGAAATGGATTGATATCTTATGATAGAAGAAAAGGATGGCGTGGACCAATTACTAATATTGAATATACACCCGATTGGTTTGAAAAAATTAATAAAAAAAATTTTTTAGAAAAATCAATTAAGTGGAAATTAGCAATTGTAAAAAAAATAAACCAATTTTCTGCATACATCGAGATAGAAAATAAAGATGACGGTATAATAGAATATAAGGATATATCCTGGACAAAAAAAGAATTTCCAGAGTTATTAAAACAAGGTGATGTAATTTATGTAAAACAAGTTAAAGATGATTTTTATAGTCTACAACAACTTCCAAAAGTTAATGGTGGAATAGTTGTAATGGACCCTTTTACTGGTAGAGTTTTTGCTTTAAGTGGTGGATTTAGTTTTAATAATAGTGAATTTAATAGATCATCTCAAGCTTTGAGACAACCTGGTTCAGCATTTAAACCTTTTGTATATGCATTAGCATTAGAAAATAGATATACACCTTCATCATTAATTTTAGATGCTCCTCTAGTATTAGATCAAGGAGAAGATTTAAAAAAATGGAAGCCAGAAAATTATGGTAAAAAATTTTATGGACCATCTACACTTCGAACTGGTTTAGAGAAATCTAGAAATTTAATGACAGTAAGAATTTCAAGAAATTTAGGTATCGATAAAGTTACAAGCTTTTCAAAAAGAATGAAAATTTATGAAAATCCAGAAGAGTTACTTTCAATTTCTCTTGGTTCTACTGAAACAACTCTTTTAAAATTGACTTCAGCTTATTGCACATTTGTAAATGGTGGTAAACTTATTGAGCCAATAATTATTGATAGAATTCAAGATGGGGAAGGTAATACGATAATAAATAATGAAAACAGAAAATGTACAAATTGTGATAAAATTTCTTTTACAGGTAAAGAATTTCCAATAATTAAAGATAACTATCCCCAAGTTTTATCGGCTGAAACAGCTTATCAAATTACTTCATTTTTACAGGGAGTTGTTGAAAGAGGAACAGGAAAAAAGCTCAAAAAGCTCGGTTTAAATATAGCGGGAAAAACTGGAACGACTAATGAAAATACAGATGCCTGGTTTATTGGTTTTACCTCTGATTTAGTAATAGGTGTTTATGTGGGTATGGACAATCCTAAACCATTAGGTAAATTTGAAACTGGTTCTAAGGCTGCCCTTCCAATTTTCGAGGAATTTGTAAAAAAAGCTGTTAAAAAATCTAACTCAAGACCTTTTAAAGTACCTCAAAATATAACTTTAATGGTTATAGATCCTGATACTGGAGAAAAGGCTAAATTTTCATCAAAAAACACGATAATTGAGTCATATAAAAGTAAAAATGTTTTAGATGGAAAAGTTTTATATTCAGATAACGATAGATTAGATACTAATAATATATTAAAATTTTATTAATGGAAGACAAATATAGTAATTTTAAAAAAGAGATCGAAAAGATTAACAATAGAGTTAAGGAGTATCTTTGAAAAAAATAAGATATATTCTAAATTAGAAAGCCACAATCAGTCAATGCTGGAAGATAACTTTTGGCAGGATAAATCAAAATCTCAAAAAATTATTAAAGAAAAAAAACTATTTGAAGATTTAATAAATTCTTCTGAAAAATCTACTCAAGAATTTAATGATTTAGAAGATCTTTATAAATTAGCAGTTGAAGAAAATAATTCTGAAATACAAGTTGAAGTTTATCAAAAATTAAAAGAACTTAGAGTAAGAGTTAAAGAAAATGAAATTAAATGTTTTTTATCTAATGAATTAGACTCACTGGATTGTTACTTAGAAATACATGCTGGTGCAGGAGGAACTGAAAGCCAAGATTGGGCAGATATGTTAAGAAGAATGTATATTAAATGGTCTGATACTAAGGGGTTTAAATATCAAATAGTAAGTGAACACAAAGGAGATGAAGCAGGTATTAAATCATCAACAATTAAAATTGAAGGTGATTATATATTTGGATGGTTGAAAAAAGAGTCAGGAATTCATCGACTTGTAAGAATATCACCTTTTGACTCAGGCTCAAGAAGACATACTAGTTTTGCAAGTGTTTGGATTTATCCTGTTATTGATGAAAATATTAATATTGAAATTTTTGAGAAAGATTTAAGGATTGATACGTATCGATCAAGTGGAGCAGGTGGACAACATGTAAATACCACTGATAGTGCAGTACGAATTACTCACATTCCAACTAAAATTGTTGTTCAATGTCAAAACGAGAGATCACAACATAAAAATAAAGAAACCTGCATGAATATGTTGCGTGCTAGACTTTACGATTATCAAATTAAAAAAAAAGAAGAGCAAAATCAAAATAACGAAGCTAATAAATCTGAGATTGGATGGGGACATCAAATAAGATCTTATGTTTTACAACCCTATAGACTTGTTAAAGATAATAGAACTAACCATGAAAGTTCAAATCCAGATAAAATTTTGGATGGTGAGCTTGATGAATTTTTAGAAGAGTCGATTTATCAAATTAGATGAAAAAATTTTTTTACAGATCTTTTATAACTATATTTATTATTTTGTTACTTATTATAACTTATCTTAGTACCATTGGAATAAATACAAATATTTTTAATTCAAATATATCTAAAAAAATAAAAGAATTTGATAAGAATTTAAATATTGAAATAAATAAAATATTTATAATATTAGATCCACTTAAATTTAAAATTAAACTTAAAACCGTAGGGACTAATCTAAAATACGATAAAGAAACAATCCAATTAGAAAATATTAAATCGGATGTATCTTTAAAATCATTATTAAACAAAGAATTTTCAATCAAAAAAGTAAATATTTCAACTAAGTCTATCGAAATTAATGGTTTGATTAAATTTTTAAGATTAGTTCAAAAAAATCCTAAATATTATATTGCTGAAAAAGCAATTAAGAGAGGATATTTAATTGCAGATATTGATATTGAATTTGATGATAATGGAAATTTAAAAGATAACTATAAAATTAAAGGTGTAGTAAAAGATGGTAAAATTAATATATTAAAAAGAAATAGATTAGAAGCTATTAATTTTATTTTTGAAGTAAAAAAAAATAAATTTCAATTAAATGATTTATATCTAAAAATTGAAAATGAAAATCTTGAATTACCTGAGACAATAATAGAAAAAAAAAATAATAAATATTTTGTCTCAGGAAAATTGTTAAATAATCAAATTACTTTAACAGAAAATAGGATTAGTGATTATGTAAATTTAGAAGATATAAATTTTAGAATTAAAGAAATTATTTTTTCATCTGAAAATAATTTTAATTTTACAATAAACAATAAATTCAAAATTAAAGATTTAATTATTAGATCTAAAGTAAATTTGGTAAATTTAGAAATTGGAAATAGTTTAGATTTAAAAAATTTTTTTCCAGAAATTGAAAAAAAGTTTTTTTTGAAAAATAACCAGCTTGAAATAAATTATAAAAAAGACAATTTAAATATCCTAGGATCAGGAAATGTTTTTTTTCAAAAAAAGCCTGATAAAATTGAATATAAGATCATTAAAAATAAAGATAATATAAATTTTAATACCAAATTATATATAAAAGATAATAATCTCAAATTTGATTTATTAAACTTTGAAAAAAAAGATAAATCAAATTTAAAACTAGAAATTAAAGGTGAACATAAAATTAACAAAGGATTTTTGTTCAGTAAAATTAATTTAATAGAAAATAAAAATTCTATTTTAATAAATGATTTATTTTTATCTCATGACAATAAAATTGATAATGTAAAAAATATTACTTTGAACTATCAAGACCAAGATAAATTGAAAAATAACATTCAAATTAATAAAAAAAATAAAAATTATTTTATAATTGGTGACAGTCTAAATATAAATCGAATAATCGATAATTTAATAGATTCTAAAAATAAAAAAAAATATAACTTATTTAAAAATGATTTTAAAATTAATATAAAAATTGACCAAACTTACTTGGATCAAAAAAATATTATAAAAAATCTTAAAGGATATTTGATATATAGTGATAACGAGATTTATGAATCTAAATTAGAATCAAGTTTTTCAAATAACAAAAAAATTAGATTTACTATAAATACAGATAATGGTGAAAAAATTACAACTCTTTATACTGACATAGCAAAACCATTTGTAGACAGATATAAATTTATTAAAGGATTTGAAGAGGGCAATTTAGATTTTTACTCCACTAAAAAAAATAATATTTCAAACTCAATATTAAAAATTGATAATTTTAAAGTACAGGAAGTTCCAATTTTGGCAAAATTACTTACTCTTGCTTCTCTTCAAGGAATAGCAGATTTGTTAACTGGTGAAGGCATAAGATTTACTGATTTTGAAATGAAATTTTCTAATCAAAACAAATTAATGAAAATCGAGGAAATGTATGCAATAGGTCCTGCAATCTCAATCTTGTTGGATGGTTATATTGAGAAGGACAAACTTATTAGTCTCCGTGGTACATTAGTTCCAGCAACCACAATAAATAGAACAATATCCTCAATTCCATTAGTTGGTAAAATTTTAGTTGGTAAAAAAGTAGGTGAAGGTGTTTTTGGTGTTAGTTTCAAAATTAAAGGTCCACCAAAAGATTTAAAAACAAATGTTAATCCTATTAAAACTTTAACTCCAAGATTTATAACTAGAACTTTAGAAAAAATAAAAAAAAATTAAATTAATTCAATTTTGGCATGTCTTTTTTTACCAAGTGATAATTTTAAAAAATTATCTTTAAAATATTTTTGATCGATATTCATTTTATCATCAGAAATAATTTCATTATTTATTTTCACTGCTTTTCCTTTAATCAATCTTCTTATTTCACTTTTTGATTTTTCTAATTTAGATAGAATTACAAGATCTAAAATATTTATATGATTTTTGAAATTATCTTTTTTTAATTTTATTGAAGGTAAATTTATACCTGTAGAATTTTCAGAGAATGCTTCTTGGGCAGCTTTTTCACAATTTATTGCTTCTTCTTTTCCGTGAAGCATTTTTGTTGCTTCATTTGCTAACAAAATTTTTAATTCATTAATTTCTTTATCTTTTATCTTCTCTATTTCATCAATTGAAAGATCTGTAAAATAATTTAAGAATTTAATTACATCACGATCATCAGAATTTCTCCAGAATTGCCAATAATCATAAGGTGAAAGAAATTGTTTATCTAACCAAACTGCTCCCGTTTCGGTTTTACCCATTTTTGCTCCAGTTGCTAAAGTAATTAATGGAGTTGTTAGTCCAAAAGCAATTTTATCTGAATATCTTTTTAATAACTCAACACCATTCACAATATTTCCCCATTGATCTGAGCCACCTAATTGAAGTACACAATTATGTTTTTTGTTTAATTCTAAAAAATCATAAGCCTGTAAAATCATATAATTAAACTCCATATAACTTAATGATTGTTCTCTTTCTAATCGAGTTTTAACACTATCAAATGTTAACATTTTATTTATTGTAAAATGTTTTCCAATATCTCTCAAAAAAGAAATATAATTCAAGTTTTTCAGCCAAGAGTAGTTATTAACAAAAATAGGTTTGATTTTTTCATTATCAGAATTTAAATAGTTTTTTAAAATATTTTGGATATTTTTAATATTTTTTTCTATTTCGCTTTCACTCAAAATTTTTCTAGTTTTGTTTTTTCCTGAAGGGTCCCCAATTCTTGTTGTACCACCTCCTATCAAAACAATTGGTTGGTGCCCATGTTTTTGAAGTAATCTTAAGCACATGATTTGAAGTAAGCTGCCTACATGTAAACTTCCAGCAGTACAATCGAAACCTATGTAAGCTTTAATTTTTTCTTTATCTAAAAGTTTAGATAGTTCATCATCTGCAGTACACTGATAATAAAAACCCCTATCTTTAAATTCTTTTAAAAATTTATTCATAAGTCTATACTTGGACAATATACAAATTTTTTTAAAAAAAAATAAATATGAGTAAAAAAATATTTACCTCTTTAGGATTAATGAGTGGCACCTCAATGGATGGAATTGATGCATCAATAATCCAATCTGATGGAATTAAGGAATTTGAGCTAATATCAAATGAATATTGTGAATTTGATAAGGATTTATACCAAAAAATAACAGCACTAAGAGACAAAATTTTTTCATCGAAAGATTTAACTAAAAATTTAAAGGATATTATTGAAATTGAGAGAAAATTTACATTATTTGTAAGTAAATTAGTCATTAGATTGGTTGAAAAAAACTCATTAATTCTAGATTTAATAGGCTTTCATGGTCAAACAATTTTGCATCTACCAAAAGAGAAAATTTCTAAACAACTAGGTGATGGAAATCTTTTGTCACAATTAACAAAAACTAAAGTTGTTTATCAATTTAGGCAAAATGATTTAAATCATGGAGGTGAAGGTGCTCCTTTGACTCCAATATTTCATTTTTTGATATCTGGAATTTTAAAAACAAAATTTAATTTAGATTTTCCTATGAAAATAATTAATATAGGTGGAATCACCAATGTCTCACAAATTAAGATTAATAATTCTGAGAATGAGAATTTATTTGCCTATGATATTGCTCCAGGAAATTGTTTAATTGACGAATGGATCAGAAAAAAAAGTAATAAAAAATTTGACTTTAATGGTGATATTGCCTCAAGTGGAAAAATAAATGATTTAATATTAAACCAAACAATTGATAATTTTAATATAAAAGACTTAAATAATTCATTAGATATAAAAAATTTTGATATTTCCTTTGCTCGTGGCTTAGGTTTAGAGGATGGATGTGCAACAATTACAAAATATACTGCATATTTAATTTCAGAGGGTTTAAAAAAAATTGATGAAATTAATAATTTAAAAACAACAAATCTATATCTTTGTGGAGGAGGCAGAAAAAACAAGACTCTTATAAAAAATATTGATGAATATTTAAATGATAAAAAAATAAATTTGAAAAATATTGATGAATATGAATTTGATGGTGATTTTATAGAGTCACAAGCTTTTGCATATTTGGCCATAAGATCATATCTAGGCCTTCCTATATCTTATCCAAACACTACAAGAACTTCGAGATCTATTTCAGGTGGAATAATAGAAAAAAATTATTAATAAAGAGCAGTTTCTTTTTTTATGTATTTGTCTAAACTTTTAACTAGTAAATCTTCATTTTTAGAAAAAAAATGATTAGCCGCTGGTATAGATTGAAAATCTACTTTAATTCCTTTTTGGGAACTTAATCTTTTATCTAAATCTGTAATATACTCAAGTGGAACCAATTCATCTTTTTTACCATAAACTATTAAGCCAGAAGTTGGACATGGTGATAAAAAAGAAAAATCATAGACATTAGGTTGAGGTGATATTGCAATAAATCTATTTATTTCAGGCCTTCTCATCAACAATTGCATTGCAATCAAAGATCCAAATGAAAATCCTGACACCCAACATTGTGAATTATCAAAATTTTCTCTTTCTAACCAATCTAGTGCTGCCGCAGCATCAGCTAGTTCGCCCTGACCATTATCAAATTCACCATCACTTTTTCCAACTCCTCTGAAGTTAACTCGACAAACTGAAAAATCATTATCCATAAAAGTTTTGAAAGTTTCTACGACAACTTTATTATTCATGGTGCCTCCATACTGAGGATGTGGTTGCAAAACCAGAGCTATAGGAGATGTATTTTTTTTACTTTTATAATATTTAGCTTCAAGCCTTCCTACAGGACCAGGTATAAATATTTCTAAAATTTTGTTGTCCATAATTGATATTGATTATTATTCTCAAAAAAAAAATTACATTTATCACAACTGCGTCACAAAATGTTAGTTTTTTTTTATTAATGATACTTGACTATTTTAGTCAGGTTTATATATACCCAATAAAATAAGCATTTATGAAACTAACATCTAAAGGCAGATATGCGGTAATGGCTTTAGTGGATCTGGCAAGATTTGATAGCATCAACCCAGTTTCTCTTAGAGATATTTCTTTACGACAAGGTATTTCATTGGACTATTTAGAACAGATTTTCTCAAAATTAAGAAAAAAAGAAATAGTACAAAGTGTCAGAGGAACTCAAGGTGGATATGTTTTAAACAAAAAAGCTAGAGAAATAAAACTTACAAATATTTTTGATGCCGTAGATGAAAAAGTAAAAACTGTTCAATGTAAAAAAGAGTCAAAAAAAGGATGTACTGGGAAATTGACAAAATGTGTTGCACATAATCTTTGGGATGAATTAGAAAAACATATTAATGATTTTTTTAATGAAAAAAGTTTAGAAGATTTAGTTAAAAATAATAATGAAAAAAGAATTTAAAAATGGATATTAGAGAAAAAAATATAGAAAATTTAAAAGATTATAAATATGGTTTTTCGACTGATATTGAAAATATCAGAGCTCCAAAAGGTTTAAATGAAACTGTAATTAAATTTATTTCAAATATTAAAAAAGAACCAAAATGGATGTTGGATTTTAGGTTAAAAGCTTTTGAAAGGTTTAAATTATTAAAAGAACCAGACTGGCAAAAACCTAAATATCCAAAAATAGATTATCAAGATTTATATTATTATTCAGCCCCTAAAAGCATGAGTGATAAACCAAAAAGTCTTGATGAATTAGATCCTAAACTTTTAGAAACTTACAAGAAACTTGGTATTCCATTACAAGAACAAGCAAGATTAAATGGTATTGCTGTTGATGCAGTTTTTGACTCGGTTTCTGTTGCAACAACTTTTAAAGAAGAATTAACCAAACAAGGGATAATTTTTTGTTCAATGTCAGAAGCTATACAAAAACATCCTGATTTAGTAAAAAAATATCTAGGAACTGTGATACCAACCACTGACCATTTTTTTGCTACTCTAAATTCTGCGGTATTTACAGATGGATCATTTGTTTATATTCCAGAAGGAATAAGATGCCCGATGGAACTTTCAACTTATTTTAGAATTAATGCTTCCGAGACAGGTCAATTTGAAAGAACTCTTATTATAGCAGATAAAGGAAGTTATGTAAGTTATCTCGAAGGTTGCACTGCCCCTATGAGAGATGAAAATCAACTACATGCTGCGAATGTAGAGTTAATTGCGTTAGATGACGCTGAGATAAAATATTCAACAGTTCAAAATTGGTATCCTGGTGATGAAAATGGAAAAGGGGGCATTTACAATTTTGTTACTAAAAGAGGATTATGCAAAGGCACTAATTCTAAAATTTCCTGGACTCAAGTTGAAACAGGCTCAGCTATAACTTGGAAATACCCAAGTTGTATTTTAAAGGGTGATAATTCAATAGGTGAATTTTATTCAATAGCAATTACCAACAATCATCAAAAAGCTGACACAGGAACTAAGATGATTCACTTAGGTAAAAATACAAAAAGTAAAATTATTTCAAAAGGAATAAGTGCTGGATTTTCAGATATGACTTATAGAGGATTGGTTGATATTAATTCTAAAGCAAAAAATTCTAGCAATTATACTCAATGCGACTCTTTACTTATGGGAAATAAATGTGGTGCTCATACTGTTCCTTATATTAAAAATAAAAATTTTGACTCTAATATTGCTCATGAAGCAACAACATCAAAAATAAGTGAAGAGCAATTACATTACTGTCAGCAAAGAGGTTTAAGTCCAGAAGAGGCTGTAGGATTGATTGTTAATGGATTTTGTAAAGAAGTATTGCAACAATTACCTATGGAATTTGCAGTAGAGGCCCAAAAACTTGTAGGTATTAGTTTAGAAGGAAGTGTTGGCTAATGCTTAAGATAAATAATTTAAATGCTAACATTGATAGTAAGTCTATTTTGAAAGGTTTTTCCTTAAAGATTAATCCAGGAGAAGTGCATGCAATAATGGGTCCTAATGGATCAGGTAAGAGCACATTATCAAATATTTTATCTGGAAAAAAAGGGTATGATGTGACTGGAGAGATATTATTTGAAAATAAGAATTTATTCGATTTAGAAACTGAAGAAAGAGCACACCAAGGGATTTTTTTGGCTTTTCAATATCCACTAGAAATTCCAGGCGTTAATACAAACATTTTTCTTAAAACCTCTTTAAATGCAGTAAGAAAAGCTCGTGGAGAAAAAGAGCTAGATGCAATTGAATTTTTAAAACTTGTTAAAGAGAAAGCTAAAGATCTCAAATTTGATGAAGAAAAATTAAGCAGACAACTAAATGTAGGTTTTTCTGGTGGTGAAAAAAAGAAAAATGAAATTTTGCAAATGTCGATGTTGGCACCTAAGTTATCAATTTTAGATGAAACAGATTCAGGTTTAGACATTGATGCATTAAAAATTGTTGCAGACGGAGTAAACACACTCCGAAATAAGAAAAATTCATTTTTAATTATAACTCATTATCAAAGATTATTGGATTATATCAAACCAGACTTTGTGCATGTTTTAATAAATGGAAAAATAATTAAATCTGGTGGTCCAGAGTTAGCACTAGAGTTAGAAAAAAAAGGATATGAAAATTTTAATTAAATGACCGGACAAATTAAAACAGATTTTGAAAAAACAGTTAAAACTTCAGGTTTATCAGTTGATGATATAGAATTAAAAAAGAAATTCTTAGATAGATTTATTGCAGACGGTTTACCAAGTAGAAAAATTGAAAATTGGAAATTTTTAGACATTAATCAAATTATTCAAAAAAATATTGGAGAATTAAGTTTTTTTAATGACTACTCATCATCAAATAAAATAGATACATCAATTTTTATAAGTGGATTAGAACATAATAAAATTGTCTTTATTAATGGCAAGGTTGAAAAAATTGATTTCAGTTATGAAGAGAAAGAAAAAATAGAAATTAATGAAAGTTTTAAATTAGAGGATAAATTAGAAAATAGTAATTCATTAGTTGATTTAAATGGCGCATTCAGTAGTAAAATTTACAAAATTTTAATTAAAAAAGACTATTCTCTTAAAAAACCATTGATTGTTTATCACTCAACAAATAATAAGATTAAATCAAAAAATATTAACTTAAGACTAGAGTTTAAACTAGAACAAAATAGCTCTTTAAGATTGATTGATAATTTTAATCATACTGCAGAACAAAATTTTATCAATATTTTTTATAATTTTGACTTAAAAAAAAATGCAGTTTTAAAGAATTTTAAAGTTGATAAAATACAAAATAAAAATATTACGTATTCTTATAATAATATAAATCAAGCTGAAAACAGTATTTCAGAAACATTCATATTATCTTGTGGATCTAGTTTTTTAAAGAACGAGATTAATTGTAATTTAATCGGTAAATATTCTTCAGCATTTGTGAATGGTATTTTTTTATTAACTGATAATCAACAACATGAAATTAGAACAATAATAAACCATTTAGTTGAAAATACAAAAAGCTATCAGTTAATTAAAAGTGTTCTTGGAAAAAAATCTAAGGCTGTGTATCAAGGAAAAATATTCGTTAATTCAGAGGCCCAAAAAACAGATGGTTATCAATTAAGTAAAGCAATATTGTTGGATGAAACATCAGAATTTAATGCAAAACCAGAATTAGAGATTTATGCTGATGATGTAAAATGCTCTCATGGATCAGCTTCTGGAAGCTTAGATGAAAACTCAATATTTTATTTAATGACTAGAGGACTTAACTATCATCAATCTAAAGAATTATTGATTAACGGATATATACTTGAAGTAATTGAAAAAATTACCGACTCAGAAATTAAAAATTTAATTAAAAACATAATTGGATTAAAAGAATGAATTTAGATAATATCAAAAAGGAATTTCCTATTTTCGATGAAAAAATTCAAAATAATGATTTAGTTTATCTAGATAGTGCTAATTCATCTCAAAAACCTAAGGTAGTTATAAATAGAATTAATGAATTTTATACAAAACAGTTTTCAAATGTAGGAAGAAGTGTTCATTATTTGGCTGTTGCAGCTACAAATTTGTACGAGAATACTAGATCTTCAGTTCAGAAATATATTAATGCGAAAGATAAAAATGAGATTATTTTTACAAAAGGTGCAACTGAAGCTCTAAATTTAGTGGCAAATACTCTTGGTCAAAAATATTTAAATGAAGGAGATGAAATAATACTAACTGAGCTAGAACATCATTCTAATTATGTTCCTTGGCATTATTTAAGAAAATCGAAGAACATAAAGATTAATTTTGCCGAAATAAATGAGGCTGGAGAAGTGCCAATAGAAAATATTGAGAAGCTAATAACTCCTAAAACAAAAGTTATAGCCATTAATCACTTGTCAAATGTTACTGGTGCAATTTTACCTATCAAAGAAATAACAGAACTTGCACATTCAAAAGGAATTATTGTTGTAGTTGATGGTTGTCAGGGTGCACCTCATTTAAAATTAGATATGCAAGAACTTGATTGTGATTTTTATGCAATTTCTTGTCATAAAATGTATGGACCAACTGGTCTCGGAATATTATATGGAAAAAAGAAATGGTTAGAGGAACTTCCTCCCTATCAAGGTGGAGGAGGAATGATTAGAGAAGTTAAGAAGGATAGAATTACATATGGAGATCTACCAAATAAATATGAGGCAGGAACTATGGCTACAGCTCAGGTGATAGCTTTTGATCAATCTATTAAGTTTTTAGAAAGTATAGGAATTGAAAATATTATTAAACATGAAAAAGAATTAATTGAATATGGTCAAGAGATATTAAGAAAAAATAATTCAGTAAAAATAATTGGCAATCCAAAAAATAAAGGTGGAGTTTTGTCATTTACTATTGAAGGTGTACACCCTCATGACATAGCAACTATTTTAGATGAAGATGGTGTTGCAATAAGAGCAGGTCACCATTGTTGTCAAATATTACATGATAAACTTGAAATTCCAGCAAGTGCTAGAGCTTCTATAGGTGTATATAATACCAAAGAAGATTTTGACCAATTAAATGAATCAATTAACAAGTGTAAAAAAATTTTTGATCTATAATGAATTTAAAAGAATTATATCAAGAAATAATTTTGGAACATGGTAAGAATCCAAGAAATTTAAGAAAGACTGAAAATTTTAATAAAGATGCACAAGGTAAAAACCCATTATGTGGTGACAATGTTCATGTTTATTTAAAACTAAATGATCAAAGAAAAGTTGAAGATATCTCTTTTGAGGGTAGTGGATGTGCAATTTCAATGGCATCTGCTTCAATTATGACAGATCTAATAAAAGGGAAAAGCGATAATGAAGCTAAGGAAATTATTGAAGATTTTTTGGGAATGATAAAAGAAAACCCTGAATTAAAATCAAATATATTAAAAGAAGATGATAAAACAAAGTTAATGTGCTTATCAGGAGTTAAACAATATCCAATGAGAGTTAAATGTGCTACATTATCTTGGCATACTTTAGTTTCTGCAATGGAGAATGATGGAAAAGAGATTAGCACAGAAAGTTAGTATTTTATGGAAGTAAAAAATAAAATTATCAATGAAATTAGTAAAATTTATGATCCAGAACTACCTGTAAATATTTATGAACTTGGTTTAATTTATGATATTAAAGTAGAAGGCCGAAAAGCTGAAATTAAAATGACATTAACTACCCCAAACTGTCCAGTTGCAGAAAGTTTACCTAAAGAAGTTAAAGAAGGAGCAATGCAAGTAGAAGAAATTGATGATGTAGATCTTCAATTAGTTTGGGATCCTCCCTGGACTAAAGATATGATGTCTGATGCTGCTAAACTGGAGTTAAATTTATAATGAATCCTGTAATAAAACTCAGTGATAATGCTGCATTAAGAATTAAAGAAATAATGTCTAGTGCTCAAAAAGATTCTATAGGTTTAAGAGTCTCTGTTAAATCAGGAGGTTGTGCAGGAATGTCTTATTTTCTAGAATATTCTAAAGAAATTAATCCAAATGATGAAGTAGTAGAGGATAAAGGTGTTAAAGTTTTTATAGATTCAGCTGCCGTTATGTATTTACTAGGTACAGAGATGGATTATAAAAAAGAGGAATTTTCATCTACTTTTGTCTTTAATAACCCCAATGAAACCGAGAGGTGTGGTTGTGGGGAGTCCTTTAAAATAGATTAAACAACAGTATCCCGTAAGTTGCATAGCAGTATTGCATAATATGCATATCTAGTGTATAAGATAAATATGAATAAATTTGAATTTAAAAATCTTGTTAAAAACCTTAAAGATTCTTTAAAAGAAAAAACTTTTTTTAAAGATCTTCGAAAAGAAGTAAATACTGGTGCAAACGGTACACAGGATTACGTTGTTAAAAAAGGTACTAACAAAAATACAATTGCTACTACGCGACAGTAATTAACTACTGTAATACATCTCAAATTCTACTGGATGAGGTGCATGCTCAAACTTGTGAATTTCTTCAAACTTAAGTGCAATGTAAGCATCTATTTGATCGTCAGTAAATACATTACCTTGAGTTAAAAAATCTCTATCTTTATCTAAACTTTCCATCGCTTCTCTTAATGATCCACAAACTGTTGGGATAGCCTTAACTTCTTCTGGTGGTAAATCATATAAATCTTTATCAAAAGACTCACCAGGATGTATTTTATTCTTAATTCCATCTAATCCAGCCATCAACATCGCTGCAAATGTTAGATATGGATTTCCAGAAGCGTCAGGAAATCTAATTTCACATCTTGCACCCTTTTTACTCAAAGTAATTGGAATACGACATGAGGCAGATCTATTTCTAGCAGAGTAAGCTAATAATACAGGAGCTTCAAAACCAGGAACTAATCTTTTGTAACTATTAGTTGTTGAGTTAGCAAATGCATTAATTGCTTTAGCATGTTTTAAAATTCCACCAATATAATGTAATGCTGTTTCTGACAATCCAGCATAAGCATCACCAGAAAATACCGGTTTATCACCTTTCCAAATTGATTGGTGAATATGCATTCCAGATCCGTTATCACCTGCAACCGGTTTAGGCATGAAAGTTGCAGTTTTTCCAAAAGAGTGAGTTACCATTTGTACAACATATTTATAAAGTTGAACGTTGTCTGCTTGGTTAACTAAAGTTCCAAAGTACATTCCAAGTTCATGTTGACTAGGAGCTACTTCGTGGTGGTGTTTTTCAACTTTAATTCCAACTTCTTTTAAATTTTTTAGATATTCTCCACGCATATCTTGTTCACTATCAACTGGAGGAACTGGGAAGTAACCACCTTTCACTGGAGGTCTGTGACCCATATTTCCATTTTCATATTCTTTACCAGAATTATAAGGACCTTCTTTACTATCAATTTTAAATCCACATTCATTCATATCATTTTTAATCCTAACATCGTCAAAAACAAAAAATTCAGGTTCAGGACCAAAAAAAGCTTTATCGCCAACTCCTGATGATTTTAAATATTCTTCAGCTTTTTTAGCTACACCTCTTGGATCTCTCTCGTATGGAGTTTTCTTTACAGCATCTAAAATATCACAAAAAATAACTGCAGTATTATGAGATGTAAAAGGATCTAAAAAAAATCTTGATGTATCAGGTTTTAAAATCATGTCAGACTCGTTAATAGCTTTCCAACCAGCTATAGAGGACCCATCAAAAAAAACACCGTCTTTTAACATTTCTTCATCAACTACAGAAGTGTCCATAGTTAAGTGCTGTAATTTTCCCCGTGGGTCAGTAAATCTTAAATCTACAAATTCAACTTCTTTATCTTTAATAAATTTTAAAACATCGCTAGCACTCATTTTCTCTCCTTTATAATTCTGAACGTTGTATTACCAAAAAAAGACTGATAATTAATGCTCTTTTACTTAATAACACCTATGCAATTTTTACATAAATGTATAATTAAAAGCCTAAAAAAACTAACAATTAAAAGTTGAATAATGACTTTATTAGACAAAGAGCCAGTTAAAAGAGTTGAGAATATATTAAAGGAATTTGATGCAATGCAAAAAGTTATTGTACTAGACACCTCCGCTAGAACTGCTCTTGAGGCTGCCTCATCTTTAGGTTGTGAAGTTGGCGCTATTGTTAAAAGTTTACTTTTTAAAACAGAGAATTCATTCACTTTATGCTTGGTAGCAGGAGATAAAAAAGCATCACTTAATAAAATAAAGAAAACATTAGATATTAAAGATGTATCTATGGCTTCAGCTGAGGATGTTAAAAATATTACTGGATATACTATTGGTGGAGTTTCTCCAATAGGTCATTCAAATAAAATTGATATTTTTATTGATAAATCTTTAGAAAGATTTACATCCCTTTTTGCGGCCGCAGGCCATCCAAACTGCGTTTTTAAAATAGATTTCAAAAATTTACAAAAAATTACTAATGGTTCGATTAAAGAAATAACAGAATGAGACAACCAAAGTTACTTGATTATTTATTATTAGTTTTACTTGCACTAATCTGGGCCTCAGCTTTTTTTAATATAAAAATTGCTACTTATTCTTTTGGACCTGTAACAATTGCTTTTTTAAGAGTTTTTTTTGGCGCAATTCCAGTTTTATTACTTTGTTATTATAAAGATATTAAAATAGAAGCTTTCTCAAAAGATTGGCATTGGTTTGCAATGATCGGGTTCATCAATTTAGTTGCACCATTTTTTTTAATTGCCTATGGAGTAAAATCTGTTCAAAGCAATTTAGCAGCCATCTTAATGTCAACAACACCTTTGAGCTCAACTGTGTTAGGTCATTTTTATACAAAAAATGAAAAATTTAATTATATTAAAACTTTTGGAATTTTAATTGGATTTTCGGGAATACTTTATTTATTTTCAGATAATCTACTGATTGATGATAATAATTTTTTGTCTGCGTTATTAATTCTTCTCGGCTCCACTTGTTATGTTGTTGGAGGTGTTTTAACTTTAAAAATTAGTAAAAAGAAAAATGAAAATGTAACAGGTTCAATATTAATTTGGGCAGTCATTATTTTAATTCCTTTAGTGAGTTTTGTTGAACAACCCTGGAATGTTATACCAAGATTGGACTCTACAATCTCAGTTGTCTATCTAGGATTAGTTTCTACTGGAGTTGCTTGGTTATTAAGATTTAGAATTTTGGTTAAAAATGGTTTGATTTTCCAATCTCAAGTTTCGTATTTGATTCCTATTTTTGGAACAATTTTGAGCTACATATTTTTAAAAGAATTAATCACAACTAAGGTATTAATTTCATTAATAGCAGTTTGTATTGGTATTTATTTTGTTAGAAAAGCAGATTACAAAAAAAATTAATTAAGTGATTAATATTTTAAACCCCATCCTTAAAGCTACTAAGATAACTAAAAGTGATGTGATTAAAACAAGAGTTCTATTAGAAAAAATTTTTAAATTTAAGTAATTTCCAATTAGACCTCCTATTAAAACAACTATAAATAGTGGTAAATATGATATTAACTCATTTATTACATTTTCTTTTGTTAATTGTCCGAAAACTCCAGAAATTGAATTAATAAGAATAAATAATGATGCTGTAGTTACAATATTTTTCGGTTTATCAGCTTTTAATAAAAAAAGTATTGGACTTAAAAATATTCCCCCTCCAATACCTACCAACCCAGAAATAAGCCCAAGAAATGAACCTATTAGTATTGAAATAAAGTAATTTAGCTTTTTGACTATAATTTTTTTATCTTCATAAGCTTTATTATTTATTAATAATAAAATTCCCGCAAATGATAAAACTAAAAATAATAAAATTTCAAAAATTTCCTTTTCAATTATTAAAGTGCCACCAATAAAAGCTGAAGGGATTGAGCCAATTAAAAAAGGTAAGAGTAATTTAAAATTATAATTTCCAGCTTTTATATAATTAATAGAATTTCCTGTAACTACAATTATATTACAAAATAAGGCTATGACTGGAAATATATAGTAAGGGATATTCCATATTAATAATAATGCTAAATAAGTAGATCCACCACCAAAACCAACACTTGAATACAAAATAGCTGTTATAAAAAATAAAATTGATAATATAATCATTTAAAAAATTATTATGAAAATAAACATAGCACTTTTAACTGTAACAGATACCAGAACATTTGATAATGACAAATCAGGAGCAATCTTGGTGGATAAAATTAAAGAGGCCGATCATAGTTTATTAGATAGAAAAATATGCAAAGACAACAAAGATGAAATAGTTTTGATATTAAAAGAGTGGTTAAAGAATGAAAAAATTGATGTAATTATTACAACGGGTGGAACTGGTCTCACGGGTAGAGATATAACTCCAGAAGCATTAGATGAAATTGCAGATAAACATATTCATGGGTTTGGTGAAATATTTAGAAACATAAGCTTAAAAACTGTTGGCACTTCAGCAATTCAATCAAGAGCTTGTGCTGTACTATCAAACGGCAAATATATTTTTGCTTTACCAGGTTCATCTGGTGGCGTTACTGATGCTTGGGAAGGAATTTTAAAACATCAATTAGACATTAATCATAAACCATGTAATTTTGTAGAACTTCTTCCAAGACTGAAAGAAAAATAATTATTTTTGATACTTTTCTTTCCACTCTGAGTAAGGCATTCCATAAACATGTTCTCTAGCTTCAGGATCTGAAATAGTAATACCTTTTTTTTCAGCTTCTTCCCGATACCATTTAGATAAACAATTTCTACAGAAGCCTGCCAAATTCATTAGATCAATATTTTGTACATCTTTTCTTTCTTTTAAATGTCCAATCAATCTTTCAAAGGCAGCAGATTGTAATTCTTTTTTTGTATTATCATCCATAATTTAATATGTTAAAGTTTTATTTTACTTATGAAATTATCTGGATCATATCAAATTAATTTAGAAAAACAAAAAGTTTGGGAAGCATTAAATGATCCTGAGATATTAAAACAAGCAATACCTGGTTGTGAAGAATTTATAAAAAGTTCTGATACTGAGTTTACTGCAAAAGCTACAAATAAAATTGGACCTTTTAATGCAAGTTTTGTTGGTAATATTGAACTAGGAGATCTTAATCCTCCTGATAGTTATAAAATATCTGGTTCTGGAAATTCTCCAGTTGGATTTGCTTCAGGAGAGGCCAGTGTAAGATTAGAAGATCATGATAATGGAACTAAACTTACTTATGAAGTGCAAGCAAATGTTGGTGGTAAAATAGCACAAGTTGGTTCAAGATTAATTGATATGACAGCAAAAAAAATGGCTGATATTTTTTTCGGCAAATTTTCAGAGTTAATTTCAAAAAATGATGGTTCATCTAAAGATCATCCAGATATCAGTGAAAAAAGTTCTGTAGATCCAGTTATAGACAATAAAAAACCTAATCAAAAAATACTAATATTTTCAGCTGTAGTCTTGGCAGTAGCAATTATAATTTATTCATTTCTTTAAAAGCCTTATTTTTTAATAAAAAATAATGATAAAATTCACGCAAAAGTAGAATTATAATTTAATTAATATTTGCTTCTCCATTTTACTTGTGATGTAATTATTTTAATTAATTAGGGGGACATGCGATGACAAAAATTACATTAGAAGTTAATGGAAAAAAAGTCAGTAAAGATGTTGCAGACCACACACTTTTATCAGTTTTTTTAAGAGATAATTTAAATTTAACAGGAACACACGTTGGTTGTGATACTAGTCAGTGTGGGGCTTGTGTAGTTCATGTAAATGGTAAATCAATAAAGAGTTGCTCAACATTAGCGGCGGACATTGATGGTTCTAAAGTGACTACAATTGAAGGCTTAGCAAAAGACGGAAAACTTCATCCTATGCAAGAAGCATTTAAAAAGACACATGGATTACAGTGTGGATTTTGTACACCAGGAATGGTTATGAGTGCTGTTGATCTATTACAAACAAAAAAAAATCCTAGTGAACAAGAAATTAGAGAATGGTTAGAAGGTAATATCTGTAGATGTACAGGTTATCAAAATATAGTTGCAGCTGTAAAAGAAGCTTCAACAAAAATGTAATTTGAAAGGAGAAAATAAATGGCAAGTCTAGTTGGATCAAGGGTTGAAAGAAAAGAAGATGGAAGATTTTTACAAGGAAAAGGGAGATACACAGCAGACATTAATATTGCAAATCAAACATATGCTATTTTTGTAAGATCTCCTCATGCAAGAGCAAAAATTAAAGGTGTAGATACTTCAAAAGCATTAAAATCATCAGGAGTAGTTGGAGTATTAACAGGTAAAGAAATTGCAGAAGATAAAATTGGAGGTCTAATTGCTGGATGGGCAATTAGAAGTGAAGATGGCTCTGAAATGAAAGTTCCAGCAAACCCCCCATTAGCAAAAGATGTTGCTAACTTTGTAGGTGAACCTATAGCAGTTGTTTTTGCAGAAACTTTAGATGAAGCTAAAGAAGGTGCAGAAAAAGTAAAAGTTGATTACAAAATTTTAAAAGCTGTAGTAGATCCATCAGATGCTATGAAGAGTGAAGCTATACATGACGGTGTTGATAAAAATCTTTGTTACGATTGGTTGCTAGGTGATAGAAAAGCAGTAGATGAAGCTTTTGCTAAGGCTGATAAAATTATTAAAGTTGATTTGATTAATAACAGACTTGTTCCTAATGCAATGGAACCAAGAGCATGCGTAGTGGACTACAATACTGCTTCAGAAGAAATTACTTTGTATACCACAAGTCAAAATCCCCATTTATCTAGATTAGTTATGTCTGCATTTGGCGGTGTTGCTCCAGAAAATAAATTAAGAGTAGTTGCTCCAGATGTTGGTGGCGGATTTGGATCTAAAATTAATGTTTATAATGAAGAAATTGTTTGTAGTTGGGCCTCAAAAAAAATTGAGAGACCAATTAAATGGGTTGCTGAAAGAACAGAGTCTTTTCTTACTGATACTCATGGAAGAGACCATGTTACTCATGCTGAATTAGCAGTAAGTAATGATGGTAAGTTTTTAGGATTTAAGAATGAAACAATTGCTAACTTAGGTGCTTATGCAAGAGTCTTTGGAACAGTTACACCAACATATTTGTTTGGACCATGTGCAACAGGGGTTTATACAATCCCAGCAGCATATTCAAACGTGAAAGCTGTTTATACGAATACTGCTCCTGTTGACGCGTATAGAGGTGCTGGAAGACCAGAAGCAACTTATACAATTGAAAGATTAGTTGAAAAAGCAGCAATGGAACTAGGTATTGATAAAACAGAAATTAGGATGAAAAATTTTCCATCAGAGTTTCCATTTAAACAAACATTAGTTCATACAGTAGACTCTGGTGATTATGTTGCTGGTTTAGAAAAAGCTAAACAAATGGCTGATTATTCAGGATTTGAAGCTAGAAGAAAAAAATCTGAAGCCAGTGGAAAACTTAGAGGAATAGGAGTTTCATCTTATTTTGAAGCATGTGGTATTGCACCATCTGCTGCAGTTATGTCATTAGGTTGTGGAGTAGGGCTATGGGAGTCAGCAGAAGTAAGATTTAATCCTACAGGTCAAATATCTGTTTTCACAGGTGCCCACAGTCATGGACAAAGTCATGATACTACATTTGCACAAATAGCAGCAGATGAATTAGGTGTACCCATGGAAAACATTGATGTTGTTCATGGTGACACGGACAAAGGAACATTTGGAATGGGTACCTATGGTTCAAGATCATTAACCGTTGGAGGCATTGCAATTGTTAATGCTTGTAAAAAAATTGTAGCTAAAGGCAAAAGAGTTGCAGCTAAAATGCTTGAAGTTAATGAAGATGAAATTGAATTTAAGGATGGAGAGTTCGTAGCTTTAAAATCTAATAAGAAAAAAACTATTGGAGAAATAGCTTTTGCTTGTTATTTACCAGGTCAAAGAGATGAAATGAAATCTCCAATACCTGAAGGAGATGAGCCAGGTTTAATAGAATCTTCTTTCTTTGATCCTGCAAACTTCTCATTTCCAGCAGGTTCACATATTTGTGAGGTAGAAATTGATCCTGATACTGGGAATGTAAAAGTAGAAAAATACACAGCAGTTGATGATTTTGGAAGAATAGTAAATCCAATGATCGTTGAAGGACAAGTTCATGGAGGAATTGCTCAAGGAATAGGTCAGGCCTTGCATGAAAATACTCAGTATGATGAAACAGGACAACTAATGACTGCTTCATATATGGATTATACAATGCCAAGAGCAGATAATTTTCCAGAGTTTAATTTAGGTTTTACTTGTACCCATGCAACATCTAACCCACTTGGAGTTAAAGGTTGTGGGGAAGCAGGTGCAATCGCTTCACCACCAACAGTTATGAATGCAGTAATTGATGCATTAGGTGGTCAAGAAATTTCAATGCCTGCAACAGCTGAAAAGGTCTGGAAAGCTTGTAAGACATTAAAAAAATCTAACGCTAAAGCAGCATAGGAGGCTAATTATGAAAACATTTAATTATCACGTACCAAAAGCTGTTAAAGAAGCTTCAAAGTTAGCATCAACTAGTTCTGCTTTTTTAGCAGGAGGTATGACAACTATCCCTTCACTGAAATTGGGATTAGCAACTTACAAAGATATAATTGATATAAAAAGTATTAAAAAATTGTCTGGTATTAAAGTAAGTGGAAAATCTGTAACAATTGGTGCAACAACTAAACATGCAGAAGTTGCAGCTTCAAAAGAAGTTCAAAAAGCAATTCCAGCTCTTGCAAAATTAGCAGGGAACATTGGAGATGCACAAGTTAGAAACAGAGGCACAATTGGTGGATCAATTTCTAATAATGATCCTTCAGCTTGTTATCCTTCAGCTTGTATGGCTCTTAATGCTACAATTCACACTAATAGCAGAAAAATTTCTGCATCAAAATTTTTTACAGGAATGTTTGAAACAGCTCTAAAAAAAGGTGAACTTGTTGAAGCAGTTGAATTTGAAGTTCCTGAAAAAGCTGATTATCAAAAACACCCAAATCCAGCATCAAGATATGCTATTATTGGAGTTTTTGTTGCTAAAAATAAAAAAGAGGTAAATGTTGCAGTAACAGGTGCAAAATCTTCTGTTTATATAGATAAAGATTTATCAAAAAAATTAACTTCAAGCTTTTCTTCATCATCAATTGAAGGCATTAAGTTAGATCACTCAGAAATGAATTCAGATATGCATGCATCATCTGAATATAGAGCTAATCTAGTTTCTTTATATGCAAAAAAAGCTGTTGAAGCTTGTTAATTAGAATTTATTTTTCAAATGAAAAACTCATTTGATGAAAAAATTTTAGAAGAAGCACATGACTGGGTTAAATTAAATCAAAAAGTTGTTTTAGCCACAGTTATTCAAACATGGGGCTCTTCCCCAAGACCAACCGGTAGTAGAATGATAGTGAATGAGAAGGGTGATTTCTCTGGTTCGGTTTCAGGTGGATGTGTAGAGTCAGCAGTCGTAAGAGAGTGTATTGGCTTAATTAAAGATAACAAACCTTGTAAAAAAATTGAATTTAAAGTTTCAAATGAAAGTGCTTGGGAAGTAGGACTTGCTTGCGGTGGTGAAATAGCCGTCTATTTAGAACAAGTTAATTAATGAAATTACAAACATTAAGATCTATTATTGAAAAAAAGAAAAATAAATCTGAATTTGCAATAATTACAAATCTATCTACAGGTGAGAGTGAAATTTTTGAAAAAGATAAACCGTTAAGCAAAGAAATGGAGACTCACTCAAATCAAATAAAAGAATTTTTTAAATCAAAAAAAAATGGAGTTATAGAAAATACAGAAATATTTGTAGAAACATATGTATTACCAATAAAAGTTATTGTAGTTGGAGCAGTTCATATAGCTCAATATTTAGTAGACTTCGCAAAGAGTTTAAATTTTGAAATTTCTATAATAGATCCAAGAGGATATTTTGCGTCAGAACAAAGATTTCCTGATATGAAAATAATCAATAAGTGGCCAAATGAAGCTTTTAAAGAAATTGATACAAATGAGAATACTGCATTAGTTGCTTTAACACATGATCCAAAAATAGATGATCCAGCATTACAACATGCGTTAAAGAAAAAATTTTATTACATAGGAGCACTGGGAAGTAAAAAAACTCACGAAAACAGATGTCAAAGATTAAAAGAGGCTGGATTTAGCGATGAGCAAATTAATTTAATTCATGGACCAATTGGAATTAAATTAGGTGGTAGATCTGCCCCTGAGATAGCTTTATCAATTATTGCTCAATTAGTTTCTGAAACTTATAATAAAAAATGAAAAAAATATTTTTAATTATAATTTTTTTATTTGTTACAAATAATCTATTTGCCAATACTTTAGAATACAAAGGTTTAGAAAAATTATCCAAAAATAATACTTTCATGAATGATAAAGGTAAACCTTATTCGGTTGAAGAAATATCTGATAAAAAAAATTCATTGGTAATAATTTATAATCATGGAAGTATTCAGGATGTGAAGCAGGACCCATGTAAAGCAAAACCTACATTTGGATATATTTGGGATGCTGCAGTGGTACCAGCTATTTTAAAATTACATAATAAAAAAATTAATGGATTAGAGGTTAAGATTTATCGTGTATGCTCAGGAGTAAAAGGTATGTCGGTCAAGAATCAAAAAAAATACAGAAATGAATTAAAATCAAATGGAAAGATTAATTTAGTAGATGAGTTTAAAAATATTAAAAGACAAAATATAATTCTAAATGAAATTGAAAATTTGAAAAATCTTGGATTTGATAAAATAATCCTTTCAGGATGGTCAGCCGGTGGATGGTCATCTCTAATTTTACAATCAAGATATCCAGAAAAAATTATAGGAACAATTGCTTTTAACCCAGCCTTTGCGGGGCCGAAAAATGAATGGCAAAAAAAATTTCCTGAGTGGGGTGCTTTTAGAGAACTTCAAGTAAATGAATTTAATAAAGCAGACACAATAAATGCAATCGTTTTTGCGCATAAAGATGACATATTTGAAGATCCTAAAACTTTATTATTTTTTGAAAATTTTAAAGGTTTGAGTCTTATTGATTATAGTGAATTAAAACCAACCAGATGTACTTGGGCCAATGTAGACAAAAAAATGCCATCAAATAAAGGACATAATATTCCACAATCAAAATGTTTTACAAAATATTTAGAAGATAAAAATTATCTGATTTCATTTCTTGAAAATATTCTTTAATGATTAAAGCAATTTTTCTTGCAGCTGGTCAATCTAAAAGACTTAAATCTGAAAATAAACTCACTAAATTATATAAAAAAACTCCATTAATAAATCATTCATTAAAAACACTACAAAAAAGTAAAGTAAACAAAGTTATTATTGTACTTGGTCACGATCATAAAAAAGTTAAAAAAATAATTAAAAAAAATAAAAAAAATATTTTTATTTATAATAAAAATTTTAAAAAAGGTATGGCATCATCTATAAAAGTAGGTTTAAGAAAAATAACTAAAAATGATGAAGGATTTATAATTGTTCAATCGGATATGCCGTTTATAAAGAAAGTTGATATCAATAAAATTTTTAATTCAATTAAGTTAAAAAAGTTTTTAGTCTATGTTTTAAAGTTTAAAAACAAAATAGGTAATCCAATAGGTTTTGATATTTCTTTGATCAAAAAATTTAAAAATATTAAAGGCGAATTTGGTGCAAAATTTATGGTCAAAAGACTTAAGAACAGAACAAAATTTATTAGGATAAGTACAGCTAAATCTTTTAAAGATTTTGATAAGGCTTCAGATTTTAGAATCTGATTTATTAAAATTGATTCTAAAAAGTAAAAGAATTATTAAAATTATCAGAAAAATAAGTGGTTTAAAAAATATAGTTTTTGATAACCAAATAAAATGAAGTACCCCAAAAATAGAAATTATATAAATTAATCTATGAATTTTTTTCCAATTTTGTTTTAAAATTCTTATCATTTTGTCTGATGAAGTGATTGCAAGAGGAATTAATAAAAGCCATGCAGAAAATCCAATAAATACAAATTTCTTTTTAAGAACGTCATCAATCAATGGCTTAAAATCGAATCTATAATCAAGTCCAACATAACTTAACATATGTATTGAGGCATAGAAAAAAGCAAACAATCCAAGCATTCTTCTAAATTTAATCCATTCTAAAGATTTTGTAATTTTTTTGAGGGGCGTCATTGAGAGAGTTAAAAAAATAAAAATAAGTGTCCACTCGCCAAAATGGTTTATAATCCTATCTACAGGTTCTGGCCCTAATTTATCGTAAAATATTTGATAAGTAATTATATAAATTGGCCAAAGGGATATTAAAAAGACAGCAGGCTTAAAATAATTTTTCAATTTATTTTAGTAATTCTTTTTTAAATCCATACCACTATAAAGATTAGCAACTTGATCTCCATAGCCGTTGAACATCAAAGTTTTTATCCTTGGAGCTAAAATACTTTCTCCAATTACTCTCTCTGTAGCTTGAGACCATCTTGGATGATCAACTTCAGGATTTACGTTAGAGTAAAAACCATACTCTCTCGGTGAAGCATTCTTCCAGGCAGTGTTTGGCATATTTTTTGTTAATTTAACTCTAACAATTGATTTCGCACTTTTAAAACCATACTTCCACGGTATGAATATTCTTAATGGTGCTCCATTTTGATTTGGCAAAGGTTTGCCATATAAACCTGTTACAACTGTCGTAAGAGGGTGCATTGCTTCATCTAATCTCAAACCTTCAATATAAGGCCAGTTTAAAACAGGATATCTTTGACCAACCATTTCTTCAGGATTATAAACAGTTTCAAATTCAACAAATTTTGCTGATGGTTTAATCTGAACTTTATTAAGTAATTCGCTTAATGAAAAACCTAACCACGGTATCACCATTGACCAACCTTCAACACACCTAAGTTTCATAATTCTTTCTTCAGATTTAATTGCTAGAATTTCTTCAATAGGGAGCTCTAAAGATTTTTCGACTTCACCTTCAATTTTAATACTCCAAGGTCTTGTAGTAAAATTTTTTGCTCTTCTATGAGGATCACTTTTACCAGTACCGAATTCATAAAAGTTATTATAGGTTGTTATATCCTCATAACTATTTGGTTCATTTAGATTACCGGCTTTAGCATTTATTAATGGAACTGAGCTTAATGTGAGTGCACCTAGTCCATAGCCCATAGATTTAATAAAAGATCTTCTGTCATTATAAATTTTTTCAGGAGTAATTTCCGAATATTTAAATTTTTTCATTGTTTATTGGATTTCCTTTTAACCAAGCACTATCTTCATTTTCGTAATGTTCTTTTTTCCATATTGGAGATCTTTTTTTAATTTCTTCAATTATATATCTTGAAAGCACATAAGCTTGATCACGGTGTTTGCAAGCGACTGCGATAATTATGCTTATCTCTCCTAAGTTTAGACGTCCTTTGGCATGTTCTATAAAAACTGCTTTATCTTTAATATTTAACTTTTGATCTGCTTCATTATAAATTTCCTCAAAACTTTTAATCACCATTTCATCGTGACTATCATAAGTTATTCCTGTTACTGTTTTATTATCGTTAATATTTCTTACAGTTCCTAAAAAATAAATTGATGCTCCAAACTTTGAGTCTTTAATAAATTTTTCAGCGTTTGAAGTAAGTATTTTCTCTTTTTTAAAATCTACTATTTTTGTATGAAGCATTAACCTCCCCCGATAGGAGGTATAATACCAATCTTTTGATCTTTTGTGATTTTATAATTGTCGCTAATTATTTCGTTATTTTCTGAACAAAAAGCTGAAGATTTTACAACTTTGATAAAACTCTCATTACCTTTAAAATTTTTATCTAAATATTTAATGATTTCGTTTCTTAAATCATCTACTGAAGCTTTATCTTGAACCTTAAGTTCTAAATGACCTTTATCACTAAAATCTCTACTAGCACCAAACAATTCTAATTTGATTTTCATTTTTTGACCTTAGATGAAAATTTTAAATTTTCATAATTGAATTTAGATTTATTCTTATTAATAAAATCATCCATTAACTTGACTTTTTCATTTTCAAATTCTGCAACTTTTCTTTCATTTAGATCTACATACAAAGCTAGAATTTCAATTGTTGAGGCTAGGAATTTTTTTTCTTTGTGAATCATTTCCATTTTATATTGAAGTCTTTTTTTATCATGATCAAAATAAACACAATTAATATCTACTTCATCATTTAGTTGAAGCTCTTGATTGTAAGTTATGTGAGACTCTACAATCATTGTACTTTTCTTAGTTGTTTTTGCTGAGTGCTCACCCATCTGAAAAATATTATTTAATGTATCAGCACCATATTTATCAAACATTAATAGATAATATGAAACATTCATATGATCGTTGTAATCAATCCAATCTTTAATTACTTTTTGGGTACTTAAATAAACTGACATTAAATATTAAAAAATATTTTTTAGGAACTTAGGTAGACCATCTGGATTTTTCCATAATCCACTTTTTCCACCTTCTTTAATTAACAACTTGACGTTATCAATTTTCAAATGGGGATTTACTATTTTACTTAAATCATAAATAGTTATTAACGCAGCATTAACACCCATGATTGCTTCCATTTCAACACCTGTTTTAGCAACTGCAGATACTACACAAAAAACTTCAAGTGAATTATCAACTTCATTCATTATAATTTTAGTAGCAGTATGATCAATTGGAAGTGGGTGACATAAAGGAATTAGTTCACTTGTTTTTTTAACCCCTAATACAGCCGATACCTCAGCCAAAGTAATTGGATCTCCTTTAGGCATCTTTTTATTCTTAATTAAATTAAAAACTTCTTTTCCTACATAAATTTTTCCAGAAGCTAATGCTCTTCTAAATGTTTCTTTTTTTGAAGAAACATCAACCATATTAAAAGAGTTTTTTTGAAATATTTCTTTTGCCCAATCTTTGAGTTCTTCTTGATTAACAATCTTTAAATTTTTCATTTAACCACCAGTCTTTGAAAGATTTTTTGTTAATCCAGTTTCTCCAAGCTCAAGATAATGAGATTCTTTTTTAAACTTCATTTGTCCCAAAATTAGTTCTTTTAATTCTTCAGTTTGATCATCTTTTTGTAACAAATGTCTTATACTTATTCCAGTATTTCCAAACAAACAAAGTCTCAAGTCACCTTTTGATGTAATTCTAAGACGATTACATGATTTACAAAAATCTTTAGAATATGGCGCAATAATTCCAAACTTACCTTTGTAATCTGGATTTATATAATTTAATGATGGACCTGCATCCTGGCCTAAGGTTTGATAAATCCACTTATTTTCAATTAAGTAATTTTTGAATATCTTAGATGAAATATGATATCTATTAAAATAATCTAAATTATCTCCAGTTTGCATTAATTCAATATATCTAAAATTTACTTTATTAATTTTTATATATTCAGCCCAAGAATCAAAATCTTTTTTAGAAGAATTAACACCATTTAAAAGAACTGCATTAATTTTAATATTATCAAAATTTAAACTTTGTAAAATCTCTATACCTTTTAGAATTTCAGGTAATCTGTCATGTTTTGTAATACTTTTAAATGTTTCCCTATCTAAACTATCAATACTAATATTAATTCCATCTAAACCACTATCAATTAGTAACTTTGCTTTTTGATCAAGATGATATCCATTCGTTGTAATGACAATTTTTTTAATAGATGTTTCATTTTTTAAAATTTTTACAATTTCATAAAAATCTTTTCTAACTGTTGGTTCTCCACCTGTTAATCTTATTTTCTGAACTCCTAATTCAGAAAATCCTTTAGCCAACCTTCTAATTTCATCTATGTTGAGAAATTTTCTATTGTCACTCTTATCTGCTTGATAACCATTGGGTAGACAGTATCCGCATTTAAAATTACATACCTCAGTGATGGACATTCTTATATAAGGAAATTTTCTTCCAAAGTTATCTTGCAAATGTTGCATAAAATAAACTTATACTAGAATTAATCATTAATAAATTTAAATAAATAGTAAAACTCAATAATGAATTTCAACCAGAAATTGTAAATTATTTTTTTTATATTTACTTTTTTTATTTTTGATAAAATACTTACTAATTGGAGGTCTTTTTTATGAGCAAAAATAAATCTAAACTTAATTTAAATCGAAGAAATTTTTTAACTGGAACTGCAACACTAGCGGGTATTGCTGCAACGGCTTCAGTCGTTCCTATAACTATTGCTAATGCAAATCATAATGAAGGGAAAAAAGGATTACCTGATTTTATAAATTGGAAAGATAGAGATGCTCTAATTGTACACTCAGATAAAGGTATTGAAACTCATAGAAGCGCAATAGGTGAGAGTTTAATAACACCAAACAGAAATGTTTATATAAGAAATAATATGCCTACAATGACAGATCAACAAATTGGGGATAGGAAAAATTGGAAAGTTTCTATAGAAGGCGTTAAAAATCCAAAAACGTTTTCATTAGCTCAACTTCAAAAATTAGGTCATACGACTATGGCAACTATCTTACAGTGTTCAGGAAATGGCAGAGGTTTTTTTGAACATAAAGTTAGAGGATCTCAATGGGAGACAGGAGCTGCAGCTTGTATTTTTTGGACTGGTGTCCCTATGAAAACAGTAGTTGAGGCTTGTGGAGGGATTAATAGTGAAGCAATTTTTATGACTTCTGCGGGAATTGATCATGAACCAACAGGATTAGATCCTAAAAAAGCTATGATAGAAAGATCAGTACCTAAAAAAGTATTTAAAGATGCAATGTTAGCATGGGAAATGAATGGTGTACCAATACCAAATGCACATGGAGGACCATTAAGAATGATTACTCCAGGTTACTTTGGAATAAACAATGTGAAACATCTTGGAAAAGTAGCCTTTACTTCTAAAGAATCTTCTGTGAAGTACATGAAATCAAGTTATAGAATTTCTCCTATTGGAAAAAAAGGATCACAATATCCTTCTTGTTGGGAAATGCCTGTTAAATCATGGATTACAAGACCAACAGACGAAACTGGAACTGTAAAAGCAGGAAAAGTTCAAATCGTTGGTGTTGCTATGGGAGGAACTAGAAAAGTAAGAGGTGTGAAAGTTTCTGTAGATGGTGGTAGTAGCTGGAAAAAAGCGAAGTTTATAGGTCCTGATCTAGGGAAATATGCTTGGAGACAATTTGTACTAGAGACAACTTTAAGTGCTGGAAAATATAATATTGCTAGTTTGGCTTCAAATGGTTCAAAAAGACAACCTGAACTAAGAATGGAAAATAGAAGAGGTTACGCACATAATGGTTGGAAAGACCATAGTGTTAATATTACTGTAGTATAAAAGACCAAAATAGTTAAAGTTAATTAATGAAAATTAAAAGTTTTTTATTAATTTTACTTTTTTTTATAATATCTAAAATTCATATTTCATATGCTGATGAAGCAAAAATGAAAAAGGGTTTAGAAATATTTAATGAAACTGCGGGATGTGCTGGGTGCCATGTTTTAAAAGCTGCTGGTGCAGAAGGGAACATAGGTCCAAATTTAGATACTGTATCAAATTTAACAATAGAATCTATTACCGATATTGTTACTTATGGTCTTGGTGTTATGCCAGCTTTTGGAGAGGGAGAAATTTTAACTAAGGAAGAAATAGATATAGTATCTTTCTATGTTATGAACTCTGTTAATAAATAAGTAGCATTTCCCCTTTAACCTCTTATTAAAGGGGAAATAGAATTTATTTTCCAACTGGTCTATAAGATGCAGCAGCTTTAGAAGCAATTTCAGCAGCTTTATTAAAGTCTACAGACTCCATAATAGTCATATCTTTAATAGTTCCTGTTGCTTCCATAAGCATTTTCATTCCTGCAGCAGTTTCAAAATTTGAACCTTCAACGATAGCTATAAAATCATAAGCTCCTCTTAAAGTCATCATTTCAATTAATTTTGCTCCTGCAGCTTCAGTTATTTTTTTTGCAGCTTCTTGTCGGTTGTCAGATGGATTTTTTACAAATCCAGCTAAACCTTGTTCAGTATATCTCCCTAGTACTACAAATTTCATAATCGCTCCTTTTTTTTATTTATTTTAGCTTACCATTGTTACAGAATTATTTAATCTGTAAAAATTGCACAGTAGACACAACTTATAGTAATGTTAGATTAAAATTATGTACGAAAAATTTGGACAATTTATTGATGGTAAATGGCAACAATCATCTGATAAAGGAACTTATGAAGTTATTAATCCTGCCAATGAAGAAATTTTAGGACATGCCTCAAAAGCCACATCAAAAGATGTGGATGCAGCTTTAAAGTCAGCTGAAAAAGGATTAGATATTTGGAAGAAAACTACTCCTTGGCAAAGATCTTATATTATCAGACGAATAGCAGATAAGATTAGAGAAAAACAGGAAGTTCTAGCAAAATGGATGACATTAGAAGTTGGAAAACCTTTGATAGAAGCAAAAGGTGAAATAGCTGGGGCAGCAGATATTTTTGAGTGGAATGCAGAAGAAACTAAAAGAATTTTTGGTCAAACTATAGAAAGTAGATTTGAAGATACTAGGGTGCATGTTTATTATCAGCCTGTTGGAGTTGTTGCAGCATTAACTCCATGGAATTTTCCTGCTGTTCTATCAGCTAGGAAAATCTCAACAGCATTAGCTGCTGGTTGCTCGGTCATTATAAAACCTGACGTTATAACTCCTGGTGTTGTTATGGAGATTATAGATATTTGTAGAGAATGTGGTGTGCCTCCTGGTGTAGTAAATCTCTTATCTGGGGATCCACCAAGTATAGCACAACAATTAATTGCTTCTGATATCGTAAAAAAGATTTCTATTACTGGGTCATCAAGAGTTGGAAAATTAATATTAAAACAAGCGGCAGATAAAGTCCAAAGAGTAACCATGGAGCTTTCAGGCCATTCACCTTTTATTGTATTTGATGATGCTGATATAAAAAAAGCAGCTGACATGGCTATAGCAGCTAAATTTAGGAATAATGGTCAAGTATGTATATCTCCAAATAGATTCTATATTCATGAAAGTAAAAAAGATGAATTTGTGAATTTATTTATAGATAAAACAAAAAAGCTGAAAATAGGAAATGGCATGGATCCAGATACTCAATTAGGTCCATTAACAACTGAAAAAAGATTAAATGAAGTTGAGGAATTAGTTGAAAAAACTAAAAAAGAGGGAGCAAAAGTTTTACTAGGTGGTAAAAGGCCAGCAGGTTTTAATAAAGGATTTTTTTATGAACCAACTATATTTGACAACGTTAAAGACGATTTTACAATAATGAAACAAGAACCTTTTGGACCTTTAGTACCTATGCTTTCTTTTAAATCTTTTGATGAAGTTATTAAAAGAGCTAACAACCATGAGTTAGGATTGTGTAGCTATGTTTGTACAAATTCTATGGAAACAGCTCATACAGCATCGGAACAATTAGAAACTGGATCAGTAGCAGTGAATACCGGGGTTGTGGCAATTGCTGAGGCTCCCTTTGGTGGTATTAAACAAAGTGGATATGGAAGAGAAGGTGGTTCTAATGCAATTAAAGATTATTTAAATGTTAAATATACTCACTTAGGAATTAAAGGCTAATGAAGTTATTAAGACTAGGAAACCTTGGAAAAGAAAAACCAGCAATTATAGACAAAGATGGTAACTATAGAGATTTATCCTCAATAGTTAATGATTTTAATCCTGATACATTGAATTTTAATACAATTGAAAAAATTAAGAATACAGATATTTCAAATTTACCAAAGTTAGATTCAAATTTGAGAATTGGAGCATGTGTTTCAAAACCCTCAAAATTTATTGGAATAGGATTAAATTTTAAAGACCATGCGGAAGAACAAAACTTACCAATCCCTAAAGAACCAATTATTTTTTCAAAATTTACTAGCTGCATAACTGGTCCAAACGATCCAATTATTGTTCCAAAAGGATCTAATCATACAGATTGGGAAGTTGAACTTGGTTTTCTTATAGGAAAAAAAGCAACTAATGTGAGTATTGATAAAGCACTAGATCATGTTATTGGTTTTTTTCTTGTAAACGATGTAAGCGAAAGAGAATTTCAAAAAAATAAAGGTCTTACTTGGGACAAGGGAAAAGGCTTTGATACATTTGGCCCTATTGGCCCTTACATTATGACAAAAGATGAACTGCCAGATTTTCAAAAATTGAATATGTTTTTAGATGTTGATGGAAAAAGGATGCAAACAGGCAATACAGGTAAAATGATATTTGATATCAAAACTTTGGTCTCTTATATGAGCTCTTGTATGACTTTACACCCGGGAGATATTTGCTGCACAGGAACACCACCTGGAGTTGGAGAAAACATGTCTCCTCCACATTTTTTAAAAGGAGGTGAAGAAGTAGTTTTAGGTATAGATAAACTTGGCACGCAAAAGCATCTGGTTATTCCTTATAAAGAATAAAAATTTATTTTAAACAATGCAAAAAAGAGATCTTTATTATGAAAGAATTCCTACTAAACTTTTAAGAGAAGATGTTAGATATTTGGGGAATATACTTGGAAAAGTTATAAAAGATCAAGAAGGTATAAAATTTTTTGAATTAGTTGAAAAAGTTAGAAAGTTATCCAAAGTTAATAAGAAAAATACCAAGTCTAATCAAACAAATAAAAAAGTAATAAAAGCAATCAAAAAACTAAGTCCAAAAAATACTTTTAAAATCACTAGAGCTTTTACTCATTTTATGAATTTTATAAATTTAGCAGAGTTAATTGATGCATCTAGAAGTTTGAATGAATATGAAAATAGTAAAAAGAAAATTAAAAATAACAATCTATTTATTGAAGAAATTTTTGAAGATCTTTTTAATAATAAAAATATCTCAGAAAACAAAATATATAATACTGCTAAATATCTAAATATAGGTATAGTTTTAACTGCTCACCCAACGGAAGTAAAAAGAAGAACTTTAATTCAGAAATATCATAACATTATTGAAATTCTAGAACAAAGAGAATTATTAAAAGATTATCCATCTAAAATAAAAATACTGGATAAAAAACTTTTTGATGAATTAACAATAATTTGGAATACTGATGATTTGAAAAGATCAAAACCTTCACCATTTGATGAAGCAAGATGGGGATTAGCTATTATTGAAGACAGTTTATGGGATACAATCCCAAAAGTTTATAGAAGGTTAAATTCAATATTTATTCAAAATATGAACAAGGGATTGCCAAAAAATTTTAACCCAATTGAATTTGGATCATGGATGGGTGGAGATAGAGATGGTAATCCAAATGTTACAGCAGATGTGACACGGGAAGTGATTTTACTATCAAGATGGGAAGCAGCTAAATTATATGAAAAAGCTTTAACAAAAATAATTAGATCTTATTCAATGGAAAAATGTTCAAAAAAAATTAAAAATAAAGTTGGCAAATCATACGAACCATACAGAGTTTTTTTGAGACCTTTAAGAGATAAGATGAGGAAAACTCATAGATTAATTGAACAATATTTGGTGAACAAAAAACCTTTAGATCAAAAAAAATTACTTAGTTCTAGAGAAGAAATATTAAAACCTTTAAGAATAGTAAGAGAGTCTTTAGAACAAAACCAAAATGAAAATATCGCTAGCGGTGAACTACTTGATCTAATGAGAAGAGCTAAATGTTTTGGAATTAATTTAGCAAGATTAGATATAAGACAAGAATCTTCAAGACATAGTCAATTAATTAGTGAATTTGTTAAAAGAAAATATAATAAAAATTATTTAGAGTTTAGTGAAAAAGAAAAAATAAATTTTTTAAAATTTCAGTTGAATTCAAAAAAAAATAAAATTAACAACTTTCAATTTAAGAACAAGGAAAATAAAGAAATTTGGTCTACATTTAAATTACTTTCCAAAGAACCATCAGAATGTTTGGGAGCCTATGTTATATCAATGACAACATCAGCTTCAGATATATTATCTGTATCTTTCTTACAAAAAGAGACAAATATAAAGAGTAAATTAAGAGTAGTGCCATTATTTGAAACTTTGGAAGATTTAATTAATGCTAAAGAAATAATGGAAAGTTTATTTTCTCAAACTTGGTACAGAAAATTGATCAAAAATAAACAAGAAGTTATGATAGGATATTCAGATTCTAGTAAAGATGCTGGAAAAATTTGTGCAAGCTGGCATCAATATAAAGCTCAAGAAGAGATAATTAAACTAGGTAAAAAATTTAAGATTAGTATAAGCTTTTTTCATGGTCGTGGAGGATCAGCAGGTAGAGGAGGTGGCCCAATTCAAGCCACATTAAGATCTCAACCACCAAATTCAGTTAATGGAAAAATAAGAATTACAGATCAAGGTGAAGTGATACAGCAAAAATATGGATATGAACCTTTAGCAAAATATAATTTATGTAGTTATATTGGAGCGGTAACAGAGGCAACATTAAATCCTCCACCTATTCCCAAAAAAAATTGGAGATCATTAATCGAAAAAATGTCAGAAATATCTAAAAGCTCATATAGAAAACACATAAATCAAAGTTCAGAATTTATAAAATATTTTAAGACTGTCACACCTCATAAAGCACTTGGAAAACTTTTAATAGGGTCAAGACCATCAAAAAGAAAAAATGTTGATAATATAAAAAGCTTAAGAGCTATTCCTTGGGTTTTTGCTTGGACTCAGATCAGATTAATGCTACCAGCTTGGCTCGGAATTGCAGAAGCTTTAAGATATTCATACATTAAAAAATTTAGAAAAACTTTATATGATATGGAAAGAAACTGGCCTTTTTTTAATTCCATGTTGGATATGTTAGATATGGTTATCTCAAAAGCAGATCCAGAAATTTCAAAAATATATGAAGAACATCTAGCAAATGACAGCTTGAAGAGAGTTGGAAAAAAATTGAGGTTTCAATTTGATGTTATTAAAGAATTAAATAGAAAAATAACTCCTAAGGAAATAATTAATTCTAGAAAACAATTTAGAACATCTGTAATAGTAAGAAATATATATTCAGAAGTTCTAAATATTATTCAACCTATAGTTATTAAGAAATTACAAAATAATCAAAGTATAGAAAATAAAAAATATTTAAATGATGCTTTATTAACCTCAATAGCTGGTATCTCAGCAGCAATGAAAAATACTGGCTAATGATTGAATATTTATTACCATTTGCAGCAGGCTTGATTAGTTTTTTATCACCCTGTGTTTTACCTCTTATTCCAGGATATATTTCATTTATTTCTGGACAATCTCTACAAGAATTATTATCTGAAAAAAAAGTTAATTTTTTTCCTTTAGTTTTATTTTGTTTTGGTTTTTCAACAGTATTTATAATTTTTGGAGCTACCGCATCGTTTTTGGGTCAAACTTTATTACAAAATTCTCAAGTTTTAAGAATTGCTGCTGGAATAATAATTATTGTTTTTTCACTTCAGCTTATTGGATTTTTTAATTTTAGTTTTTTAAATGTTGAAAAAAGACTAGAAGCAAAAAAAACACAAAGTATTATCTTTCCTTACATCATTGGTTTAGCCTTTGGTTTTGGATGGACACCATGTATTGGGCCAATTTTGGGTTCTATTCTTGCTTTGGCTGCAATAGAGGAGACTTTAGGAAAAGCAGTTTTTTTATTAATCTTATATTCTTTAGGACTAGCTATACCATTTATTCTTTCAGGTTATTTAATTCAAAGATTTTTATTATTTTCTAAAAATTTTAAGAAAAATATAAATTTAATCTCTAAATTAGGTGGAATAATTCTTTTAATAACAGGTATTTTAATTTTAACAGATCAATTACAAGCAATTGGTTTTTATATAATTGAAATCTTTCCATTTATGCAAGATTTCGGTTAAAAGAGTTTATGAAAATTTATCAAATAGATTCTAGTGCAAGAAAAAAAGGTTCAACTTCTAGAGAACTAGCTAAGAAACTCTTAAATAAGATTAAAAAACCAGGCGATGAAGTAACTTATAGAGATTTAGATGATGAAATGCTTTTTGTGAGTGGATTAACTGAGTCTGGAATGAAAATTGATGAAGCCGATCAAACTGAATATCACAAGAAAATGTTTGAATTATCCAACAAGTTAGTAAATGAAATTAAAGAAAGTGATATTATAATAATTTCAGCACCAATTTATAATTATGGTCCACCTGCAACTCTTAAGGCTTGGTCAGATTTAGTGGCAAGAGTAGGTGAAACTTTCAAATTCAAACCAAATGGAAGAAGAGAGGGATTGTTAAAAAATAAAAGAGCCTATCTAGTAATAACTTCAGGAGGAACCAAATTAAATAGTAACGAAGATTTTTTAACTCCTTGGTTAAAATTTATCTTAAACTTTTTTGGTATAGAAAGAGTTGACGTTGTAAGTGCTGACCAAATGGCATTAAATTATGATAAATCAATTAAAGATGCAGAAAAACAAATTGAAAATATTTCTTAAATATTAAATTTATTTAAAATTAAGCTTTAATCAATAGGAATAAAATAGTATTAGTCCACTGTGCTAATGTCAAAATCTATTAATTACAAAGCTTATTCTAAATTTATTGAAAATTTAGCAAAAAAAATGACTAAATTTTATTATTCAAAATTGAATAAGCCTTTTAAAACATCAAATAAATTAAAGGGAAAAGGATATGATCCAGTGACAACTGCTGATAAAGCATTTGAAAAATTTATTAGAAAAGAAATTAAAAATAAATACCCTGATCATCAAGTGATAGGTGAAGAATTTGGCCATAAAAAATCTAAAAGTGATTATTCTTGGGTTATTGATCCGATTGATGGAACAAGATCATTTGTTATAGGCAATCCTACATGGAGTAATTTGATATCTCTAAATTACAAAGGTAATCCAGTTGTAGGTCTTGCAAATTTTCCAATTCTTAAAAAATACTATTTTAATACTTCCATAAATTCAGCATATGTTTCAGAAAATGGAAAAAAAAGAAGAATAAAGATTAATAGTAAGGCAACTTTTTCAAATATGAAATTGTCAGCTGCTTTTCACGGTAGTTTATCTCTAAATCAGCAAAAAAAAATACCCCAAATATTAAAACGAATGCAATTTCCTTGCTCAGATGCTCTAAGTTATTCTCATTTCACAGAAGGTAAACTTGATATTGTTATCCAATGTGGAAATAAAATTTGGGATATCCACGCTTTGATTCCAATAATTAGAGCTGCAGGAGGTATAGTTACGACTTGGAAAAATGATGATGCTAAAAAGGCAGGAAATATAATTTGCTCAGCAAATAAAATACTCCACAACAAAATGCTTAAAATTTTAAAACCTGTATCTAAGTAGTTTTTCCAAGCAGGTTGACTATTAACACTCCTGAAATTATTAAAATTAGACCAATGATAGTATAAAGATCTGGCATTTGATTAAATTTAAATATTCCTACAATTGTCGTAGCTATTATACATAGGCCTGCAAACGAAGCATAAGTGATGCCAACAGGAATAGTTTTCATTACAATAGACAATGTAAACATACAGCCAACTATTGTTATTGCTGTTAAAAGACTTGGTATTAACGATGTAAAACCATCTGCACTTTTGGCAAAACCGTTTGCTGCAGTACCTAAAATAACTGCAAATATAAGAACAATGTATGCAATTATATTACTCACGATTTAAAGAATATTCTTATTTAGTAATTTTATCTACAAATTTTTGCATGATAGGAGCTACTATTGTTGTTGCTATCAATGCAACTGGTAAGCTTACAGACCAAGCTTTAAAAAATCTTTTATAATAAAGATTATCGTAACCAGTATTTATATATGTAATTATAAGTGTCATGAGTAAACTCATACCCAGACCCATAAAAAATATAAATAATAAATTAGAATATTTTTTAGGAAACATTATTATTATATACTCTCTTTTTTTATTTGTATTTGAAGTTTTTCAATCATAATTAAAGGTGATTTCATATTAGGATGAATTTTGTGTGCTTCAATATAACTATTAATTGCTTTTTGATAATTTTTTAAAGCAGTTTGTACTAAACCCTGACCTGATAAAGCGCCAAAATGTCTATTTTCGATTTCAAGAACTTTATCTATATCTGCTTGGGATAATTCATATTCTCCCATTAAATAAAGGACAGTAGCACGTTTGTTCCACGCTTCAGCCCACTTTGAGTCCATTTCAATTGTTTTTGTAAACGTTTCGTAAGCTGTTTTAAGATTATTTTGAGACATGTAAAAAGACCCGTCTGCCAAAAGAGCTGTTAAACTATTTTCTGAAGGATGAGTAGTCCATAGTTCCCATATCTTAGACTCAATTTCCTTAGATTCTTGATAATTAGTTGTACTTTTTAGTTGATCAAATAATTTATCAATTTGGTTTTGATGATTACTATCAGCGTAAGAAAAAAAAGAATAAGTAAAAAAAACAGTAATAATAAATATTTTTTTCACTTATTTAGAAAGTTTTGTAGCTCCTGTTTCTTGATATACTACCTTTCCATCTTTAAATTTATAATAAGTCATAACAGCTTCTTTATTACCATCATTAAAAGTTACCATAGAATGTTCGAAACCAATTTCATCATTTTCAAAAAGTACTCTTAAATTATTTTTTTTAACATCTTTCATACCAACCCAACCAACTACATCTTTCTTAGTTAAGCTTTTACCAGATGAATGCATCAAAAATTGATAGTCATCATGTATTAATTCTTCTGCTCCAGCGGTATCACCCTCATTTACAATTTTTGACATTTTTTCTATTATTGACATTATTCTCCCCACATTCCGTGAAACTCATAAACTACAGCTGGTTTATCTCCTACTACCCATCCATCATGTCCAGGCTGAATAGAATATGCGTCTCCAGCTTTATAAGTTATTTCAGTTCCATCATTATGTTTTGCACAAACAGCTCCTGAAACAATTACACCAAGATGTGTTGCCTGACAGCTATCACCCCCGACTGTTGGTTTAATATCTTTTGACCATTTCCATCCAGGCTGTAGAGTAAGTTTCATTACCCTTTGGTTTCCAACTTTTACAGCTTCTATTTTTGCATTATTAAAATTATCATTAACTTCGTCTGCTTTTTCGAAAGATTTAACTTCTACTCCTGCCATAACCTCTCCTTTTATTTAGACGTATATTTTATCAGCTAAACCGTAACAAAGTACAGCACTTAAAATGGTTAAAACTAATGGAGCATAGATTGCTTCATCAGAAGTTTTATCAGTATGTCCAAGTTTATTTATTTTTGTACTATAAAAACCAACTATAAATGCTGATAAGTTTTGCAAGAATATTAGATTAAAGAAAGCCCAAGTAGCCTCTAAACCATTTGGCCTGATGAAACCCACATAAATTGCCATTACAGTTGATCCAATAAATATAGATCCAAAAAATCTTACAATCCCAGCACCTGTATTATGCATTCCATATTGATTTAAAAAAGATTGTGTTTGAAAAACACATCTAAACCCATAGTAAGCAAAGCCTATAAAGTGTATTAGAAATACAACTAAATAAATTATTCCATTAAATTTTTCTATCATATCTTAAATTCCTTAACTAAATATTGGCCTAATCTCATCTTCAATAGTACCTTCTATTGCAACTTCTTTCAATTGCTCTAAATGTTTTATATATTCAGGATCTGCAGACATTTTAGCGTCAGCATCATTATCACCTTCAAACATAGGTCCTATTAAAGTTTCTCTTATTGTTCTCGGGTCTCCACCCATTTGAAAAGAAAAGTAGACATCATGATTAGGATAATATTTTTTTCTAACTGCAGCTAGACCTTTTCCAATTTCCATAGCTTTTCCCAGGCCATCATCTTTTACTCTCATTGTTCTTGTATAAATCACTTTCATATTTAACCTTCCTTTTTTTTATTAATCTTTACTTATTTAACTTTTGTTAAATCATAGATTGAATAGCTATCTAAAACAGCATCCATGATAGGTTTTGATACTTCAGTTCCTTCAATAAATTTGTGTAACGCAGGTTCATCAGTACAAAATATTTTGAACATTACAGTACTTTTATCTGGTGTTACCGTTCCAATAGTTTTTTCTACTACTGCAACTTTAGCTCTTTCTGCTAAACCTTCTGGTGATTGCATAAATCCCATAAATTTTTCAAACATACCTTCTTTTAATTTAGCCACTACCAACATTTCTTTTTCCATTTTTTCCTCCTTGTTTGTTAATATATTCCTGACTCTGCTATTTTCTTAATTTCATCTTTAGATCCAGAAATTAATTTAAAGATAAAATTATCACATTCTTTGGTTGTTTCTTCTTCGTATGGTTTACCGTAACGAATATCGACAACTTTTAATAATTCTTTATTGAGTTTTTCTTCCTCAACACCTTCTTTTAGCAAATAAGAACTTAAAAACTTTTTAGCTGCGAATGAGTGCACAATCTTTTCTAATTTAAGCTCTCCTTGGGGTATCATACTATTAGCATAGTAAATTCCAGTGCATTCTATAGTTTTAGATTTATCGCTATCATTTATACCTGCAAAAGTAACGCCACTAATGATTGTAAAGAATAAAACCATTAAAATTTTTTTCATTACTAATATAATGTTTGGATTACTTTTTTTACTCTCTCAGCTCCATTAGGAATTAAAGCTTCTACAAATGAATGACACTGATCAGTTTTAGCTTTGTCATATTTTGAGCCATAATGTTTATCTACTGCTTTATTAACTCCTTCATCCCAATCTTTTTCAGGAATACCAACTTCAAGAGCATATGCTTTAAGGACTTTCACAGTTGATATAGATTTTTCTTTCATTTTGTACTCAAATTCTTCACCAGGCGGAAGAAAGTAGTTTGCCATATAGATCCCAGTACAATCCCATGCTTTAGCTTTATCTCCATCACTCATTTCGGCATGAACAGAAGTGAAAACAAAAAAAGAAATAATTAAAATAATTTTTTTCATAAGTGTATGTGTTAATTAATATTATTCTAAAAATGTAACGATTTTATTACATTGCTGGTATGCGATATTATAACCAGCTAGGAACAGGTAGGTTTTTTTCCTCTAAAAAAGATTTATTAAACATCTTGGAGTTGTACTTGTCAGATTTGTCACAGAGTATAGTTACAATAGTTTTTCCTGGACCTAACTCTTTTCCAAGTCTAATTGCTCCTGCAATATTAATTCCACAGCTTGTACCTAAGCTTAATCCCTCATTTTGAATTAAATCATAAAGAATAGGAAGAGCTTCATGATCATCAATTGAGAAAGCACCATCAATTTTTGCATTTTCAAAATTTTTGGTAATTCTACTAGAGCCAATTCCTTCAGTAATTGAGTTTCCTTCTGATTTTAATTCACCACTCTTTATATAGTTATAAAGAGCTGAACCTTTGGGATCAGATAAATAAATCTTTATATCTTTATTCTTTTCTTTGAGAGCATTACTAACTCCTGAAATTGTTCCACCTGTTCCTGATGAACAAACAAACCCATCAATCTTGCCCTCAGTTTGTTCCCAAACTTCTTTTCCAGTTCCTTCATAATGACCTTTAGCATTAGCGGTGTTATCGAATTGATTAGCCCATATTACTCCATTATTATTAGTAGGGCTTAGCTCATCAGCTAATCTAGCAGCAACTTTTACATAATTGCCATCATCTTTATAAGGCTTTGCTGGAACTAACCTTAGTTCTGCACCTAAGTTTCTTAAAGTATCTTTTTTCTCTTGAGTTTGATTATCATTCATTACAATAATTGTTTTATAACCAAGTGAATTACCTAACAAACCTAATCCAATACCTGTGTTACCCGCTGTACCCTCAACAACAATACCACCTTTAGAAATCAATTTTTTTTCTTGAGCATCTTTAATTAAAGCAAGAGCAGCTCGATCTTTCACAGATCCACCTGGATTTAAAAATTCAGCTTTTCCATAAATATTACATCCTGTAATCTCAGACGCTGCTTTTAATTTTATTAGAGGGGTATTACCAATCGAGTCAATAAAATCATTTCTAATATTTGTCATTATTCTTTTTCTTCATCAGTAACAGCATAAGGTTTAAATCCTTTTGATGCATCCCCAACTTTTTTTGCGGGAATACCTGCCATAATAGACTTTTCTGTTACATTTTTAGTTACTACTGAATTAGATCCTATTAAAGAATTTTTACCTATTGTTATAGGACCTAATATTTGAGCACCTGAGCCGACTACAACATTATCCTCTAAAGTCGGATGCCTTTTCATATCTCTTTGGTCATTTGAATTAATGCTTGGTGCAATTCCACCTAAGGTAACATTATGATAGATAGTCACATTGTCACCAATTTTAGATGTTTCTCCAATTACCACTCCCATACCATGATCGATAAAAAAATTTTTTCCTATTTTTGCCTTAGGATGAATTTCTATTCCAGTTAAAAATCTTGAGAATTGAGAAATTATTCTAGCAATCAAATCAAATTTAGCTAAAGAGAAGAAATGAGCGATCTTATGAAAAAAAATAGCTTTCACCCCTGGATAAGTTAAAATTAAACTTAACTTAGATTTTGCCGCAGGATCTCTGTCAATTATAGATTGCAAATAATCATTCATAATATTTGTTAGCTTGATATAAAATTATGAGAGATATATAATTATTAAATTCAGAATTAAAAGGAGATATTATGTATAAAAATACTAATTGTTTTCACCTTGCAATACCTTGTGGTGATTTAGAAACAGCTAAAAAATTTTACAGTGAGACTTTAGGCTGTCGTCTTGATAACTCGGCTCAAGAATGGGCTGATGTAGATTTTTGGGGAAATGAATTAACTCTTCATGCCAGTAAACATAAATTAGATAACGAAAGACATGATGTTGATATGGGAAATGTTTCTGTTCCTCATTTTGGAGTCCACTTATCGAGAAAAGACTTTGATACTTTAAAAAATAGATTAAAAAAAAATGGTCATAAATATTACGATGAGCCATATTTAAGATTTAAAGGTACTAAATATGAACAAGAAACATTTTTTGTTAAAGATCCTAATGAAAATGTTTTAGAGATAAAAACATTGACTGCTAATCCAGAATAATTAATGGCTACTAACTATAAAGCCATTGCAAAAAAACTTAAGTTTGAAGGAAGAGCTTTTATAAATGGTAAATATGTTAATGCAATTGATGGTAATAAATTTGAATCAATAAATCCTGCAACAGGAGAAAAACTTTGCACTGTTGCAAAATGTAATCATAAAGATGTAGATTTAGCTGTTAAAGTTTCTAGAAAAGTTTTTGATAGCGGAATTTGGTCAAGATCCTCTCCTGAGCATAGAAAGGAAGTTCTTTTAAAATTAGCTGAATTATTGAGAAAAAATGGAATTGAAAATTCTGTTTTAGAATGTGTTGATACAGGAAAATTAATTACTGATTGTTTAAATGAAGTTGCAAATGATGCACCAATGCACTTTCAATGGTATGGAGAATTAATTGATAAAGTTTTTGGCAAAGTAGGACCAACAGAACCCTCTATTACAAGTTTAATAGTTAAAGAACCAATAGGTGTTGTTGCAGGTATTGTACCTTGGAACTTCCCTTTAATGATGGCAGTTTGGAAAATGGCACCTGCATTAGCAGCTGGATGTTCAGTCATTATTAAACCAGCAGAAGATACTCCGTTAACTGCAATCCGAATTGGAAAGATTGCTCAAGAAGCAGGAATTCCAGATGGTGTATTAAATGTTCTTCCAGGTTATGGAGATGTTGGCGAAGCTTTAGGTAGACATAATGGTGTAGATGCCGTTTCATTTACGGGTTCAACGGAAGTAGGTGGTTATTTTTTAAAGTATTCAAGTGAAAGTAATTTAAAACCTGTTGCGTTAGAGATGGGTGGTAAAAGTCCATTTATAGTTTTAGAAGATGCTAAAATTAATGATGACTTAATTGATAATGCAATAAATTCTGCTTTTTGGAATGGTGGTCAAAACTGTTCGGCAAACATGAGGCAGATAATTCATTCAAAAGTAAAAGATGAATTTTTAGACAAAGTTTCAAAAAAAGTTAAAAAATTAAAAGTTGGTGATCCATTAGATTTAAAATCAAATATGGGATCTATGATTTCAAAAGGTCATTTACAAACAGTTGATGGATATATTCAAAAAGGAATAGATGAAGGTGCAAAACTTTTATCAGGTGGAGTTTCAAATAATGATCAAAAAGGTTTTTTTGCAAAACCTACTTTATTTGATGGATTAAAAGAAAAGATGACCATTGCTCAAGAAGAAATTTTTGGACCTGTTCTTGGCATCTTAACAGTTAAAAGTGATGAAGAAGCGTTAAAAGTTGCAAGCAATTCAAAATATGGATTACATGCAAGTGTATTTACTCAAGATATTAATAGAGCATTTCATCTGGCCAAAAGTTTACCATGCGGAACAGTTTCAGTGAATACTTTCTCAGAAGGAGATATAAAAACTCCATTTGGTGGATATAAGCAATCTGGATCTCTATCAAGAGATCAGGGTACTGAGGCTCTTAATTCATTTCTTCAAACAAAAACAATTTGGATTAGTCATTCTTAAAAACTACTTAATGAGTTTATTGGACATTTTTCATACTAGATAACCCAAATTGGGCGTCTATTTCCTTTGACTCACTTTAATCATTCGAGTTAGACTTAATTTATAAATTAATTAGGAGATATAATGAAAATAATAAACATTAAAACAATTTGTAGAACACTACTCAAAGTGTTTGCAATCGCTTTCTTTGCTCAAGCAGCCTATGCAGAGGTAACTCTTAAGCTTGGGACTACTGGTAGATTAGGTATGCCGATCGGTGATGCAATTGATCAAGCATTGATTCCTGCGTTGGCAAAAGCTTCTGGTGGTAAAATGAAAATCGAACCACATTATCAAAAAAGTTTGTGTGCTGAACAGAAATGTGGTGAACAAGCCAATCAAGGGCTTATAGCTTTATGGACAAGTTCTACTGCAAACTATGGTAATTTTGGATCAGAGTTGGCAATTTTTGATTTGCCTTTCATTTTCAAATCTCTCGAAGATGCGAAAAGAATATCAGATGAATGGTTAGCTGAAAGGCAGTGTAAATTAGCACTTGAGAATGCAGGTCATATTTGTCTTTCTGTATATTCAAGTGGTGGATTCAGGCAGCTTGGAAATGCAACAAAACCAATTCGTGTTCCAAGTGATATGAAGGGACTGAAGTGGCGTACTACAAAGAGTCCAGTTGAGTTCATGCTAGTTAAAAATTGGGGTGCAACTCCAACTCCTTATGACTGGAGCCAGTTATACTCAGGCCTACAGTCGGGTGTAGTTGAAGGTCAGTATGTTGCTAGTCCTTGGCAGCACGTAGCAAAACTTCATGAAGTTGCGAAGTATTTCACTGAGATCGGAGGAATGTGGTCAGGAAACATTTTAGCTATGGATGCAAAGCAGTATAATGCATTGTCTGATCAGCAGAGAAAATGGTTACACAAGGCAGCTGATGCTTATGGAGAAAAAGTAAATGAGTTGGATAACGCTTGGATTAAGAATGGTGAAGATGCAATTAAAGCATCCGCAAAAGAGTGGTATGTACCAACTGATGCTGAAATGACTAAATGGAGAGCAGGTGCAATTGGTGCCTGGTTAGATGCTAAAGGTACTTTTGAACCAGAGATAGCTAAAAGAGTGCTTCTAGAACAAGGAATGGATGGATTTGTAGCTCAGTTAGAGAAAGCTGGGGCTCTTTAAATCGTTCAAAGAAAAACTGTGTAAAGATCATTTAGTTCAAATTTTAGAACTAGATGATCTTTACCTAAAACAAATCATAACATATAAGTAACTATGGAAAGTATCATCCTACTCGTAGTACTACTTTTTCTAATACTTCTAGGTGCTCCTATTGGCTTTATATTAATACTGATACCATTTGTTTATATTCTCTTTACCGACGCTGTACCGCTTGTTTTGATCCCTAGTCAAATGTTTAGCGCTATTGACTCTGTTCCATTAACTGCAATTGCATTCTTTATGCTGACAGGCGAGTTAATGACAAGTGCCACCATTACAGACCGGTTAGTAGCTTTGAGTAGAGCATTAATTGGACGTATACGAGGGGGGTTGGCCCAAGTTAATGTTCTTGTGAGTATGTTTTTTGCGGGGATGAATGGTTCTGTGGTAGCAGATACAGCTACAGTGGGAGCATTAGTTTTACCAGCTATGAAAAAAGCTGGCTATCCTGCTGCGTTTTCAGCAGCAGTTACAGGTGTAAGTTCAACCATAGGAGGGATAATTCCACCTAGTATCATGATGATTGTACTTGCCAACTCGACTGAGATTTCGATTGCAGCATTATTTGCAGCTGGAATTATTCCAGGCGTATTAATAGGCGTTGTGATCATGATAATTAATCATTACTTCGCAATTAAATATAACTTCGAGCGCAGTGATGAACCATTTTCGATACGTCGAGCAGGTAAAGAATTATATCGATCCTCATTCGCCCTTTTGATACCTTTAGTTTTAGTTGGTTCAGTAATGGGTGGAGTGGCATCGGTTGTTGAGGCTGGTGCTATCACAGCAATGGTTGCGTTATTAACAGGTGTATTCGTTTATCGAACTATTAAATGGAAAGAATGCACTGGTGCTTTTCGTCGTGCATTCCGTAATTCAGCGATGGTTTTTATTATCATAGCTGCGTCGGGACCCTTCAGTTGGTTACTTACCTCTCTAGGTGCAATTGGTGATCTTGAAAAATGGCTTCTAAGCCTCACGGACTCACCCATTATTTTTATTTTAGCCGTGATTCTATTCATTTTTCTTCTTGGAACAGTAATGGACTCTGCAGTAAACATTATTATAGTTGGCCCAGTACTAGTTAACGTTATGGCTCAAGCTGGCTTTCCTGAGGTACAAGCAGCTATCGTTGTAATAGTTGGCTTCTTAATAGGATCAGTAACACCACCTGTTGGCGTCGCGTACTTTACTGCTGCAACAATAGCACAAGTACGTCTAGAAAAGGTGGCTGTTGCGTTAATTCCTTATTTAGTTGGACTGTTTTTACTTTTATTTTTTATTCTCGTTATTCCAGAGTTGACAATGTTTCTACCAAACCTAATGAGTAATTAGCGATATGTTAAAATTTTTTAACAACATTGATCGTTTTATCCATCGTATATTGGAAGCAATGTGCTCACTCTTTTTGGCTGCGATGGTTGGTTTCACCATTTATAATGTCACCATGCGATATGTTTTCAATAACCCTCCTGTTTGGGGTGATCTGCTAACAGTATTAAGTAATATTTGGTTGATGTTTATAGCACTTTCTCTGACAGCCAGAGATAATGAACACATAGCTTTAAATTTAATTTATGAAAAATTACCAGATAGACTGTCGCTTTATATACGCCAGTTCTGGAAACTTATGATTATGTTAATTGGTATAGTCTTGATAATTTATGGAATTGAACTAGTAGAGGGTATGCGTGGGAAGTATTGGGAGATGTGGTATTTTGAAATTAGTTTCCAAGGTATTGAGTTCAAAGAGAATTATATGCCAAAGAAATATGCAGTTGCAATCTTACCACTAGCTGGATTTTTGACAACCATTGGTGCTGTTATTTCTTTTGTGAAAAAGGTCTAGTTCTTTTTGATTATTCATTAATAATTACTGCGATCATTTAGTTAAAAAGATACTGTTATATGTATCTTTTATAACTTTATTTCCTTTGACTCACTTTGAAGATTTAAGTTAAACTTTATTTTTAAATTAACGCGGGGAGAAATAATGAAAATAATTAAAACTACACTTGTAGCAGCATTAATTTCCATTTTTGCAACTGTTTCATCATTTGCAGAAAAAGTTAAAATTGGAGATCCAGGTTGGACAGGTGCAACAGCGATTGCTAATTTATTAGCAGCAGTTGTTACAGATAAAATGGGTGGAGAAGCAGAACTTGTTCCAGGAAATAACACTGCAATCTATGGTGCAATTGACAGAAGTAAAGGTGAGATAGAAGTTCACCCTGATATTTGGCTACCAAACCAACAAGCTTATACAAATGACTTAGTTCCTAAAGGAACTTTAAAATTAAGTAGTAAGCCATATGAAGGAAACCAAGGTTACTGTGTTTCTCAAAAATTTGCTAAGAAATTTAATATCACTGCAATTGAAGATTTAGGAAGACCTGAAGTTGTTAAAGCTATGGATAGCGATGGCAATGGTAAAGGTGAGTTTTGGATTGGTGCAGATGGTTGGGCATCAGCTAATGTAAACCAAGTTAAATTAAGAGACTATGGTTTATACGATGCAGGTATCGAACCAATTAGAGCAGCTGAGGCAGTTAAAAATGCAAGAGTGCTTGATTCAATTAAAAAAGATGAAGGTTATGCATTCTATTGTTATAAACCGCACGCAATTTGGGGAATGGCTGATGTAGTTATGTTGGAAGAGCCAAAATTTGATCCAGCTAAATACAAAATGGTACAACCTAAAGAGGATGCTGACTGGTACAAAAAATCTTATGTTGCATCAAAAGATGCACTTAAACAAATCCAAATTGGATGGGGAACTTCTTTAGAGAGCAAATCACCAGCTATTGTTGAATTTTTTAAGAACTTTCAGTTAACAGCAGATGATGTTTCAGCTATGGCATATGCAATTTCAGTTGAGAAAAAACAACCTGCTGATGTTGCAAGAGCTTGGATGAAGGCAAATAAATCAACTGTTGATGGTTGGTTAGGACTTTAATCTAATAAAATTATTTATACCCGACAATTAATTATTGTCGGGTATATTTTCCTTAAATAAAAATAGAAAATGGATTCATCGAATTCAGCAATTAAAGTTGAAAATGTTTGGAAGATTTTTGGAAACACTTCCAGGGACGCATTGGATTCAATTCAAAACAAAAGAATTTCAAAAACAGAGGCCCTAGAAAAATATAACTCAGTTATTGGCGTTTCAAATGTTTCATTTGATGTTAAATATGGCGAAATATTTTGTGTAATGGGCCTTTCAGGAAGTGGAAAATCAACATTAGTAAGACATATTAATAGACTATTAGAGCCTACCTCAGGAAAAATTTTAATTAATGGTAAAGATGTAATGAAGCTTGATCCAGTGAGTTTACAAGAATTGAGAAATAAAAAAATAGGTATGGTTTTTCAAAACTTTGCACTAATGCCCCATAGATCTGTTGTAGATAATATAGCAATGCCACTAGAAATTAGAGGTATTAGCAAAAATGATAGATTAGATGCTGCAAATAAGATTTTAGAAATTGTTGAACTACAAGGTTGGGGTAATAAATTTGCACATGAATTATCCGGTGGAATGCAACAAAGAGTAGGACTTGCAAGGGCTTTAGCTGCAGATCCTGAGTTTTTATTAATGGATGAACCTTTTAGTGCGTTAGACCCTTTAATCAGAAGACAACTACAATCAGAATTTATTAAACTTTCAAAACAAATGGAAAAAACAACTGTCTTTATTACTCATGATTTAGATGAAGCAGTGAGAGTAGGTCATAGAATCGCAATTATGAGAGACGGAAAAGTAATTCAAATTGGAACTCCTGAGCAAATTGTGATTAGTCCTGCTGATGAATATGTAGCTGACTTTGTTAAGGGAATTTCTAGACTTAAAGTTGTCCAAGCAAAAACAATTATGCAATCTATTGAAAGTTATGAAAGTATAAATGGAAAACTGCCTGATGAAATACAGAGTGTAAATGAGAGTGAATTATTAAGTAAACTTATAGAAATTTCAAAATCAAATCAAAAATTATTATTGGTTAAAGACAATAATCAAAAAAATATAGGTATAATTACACAATCAGATCTTTTAAAAGCAGTAGTTGAGGGTGGAGATGGAGAATAAACAAATTAATAACCCCTCAAGATCAGAGTTAATTACAGATTTTGTTAAATCAAATCCTAAATATTATATAAAAGAATTCAAAAAAATTGGAAGCAAACCCTCTTTCTCATTTTCATTCAATTTTTATGCAGCAATTATGGGACCAATTTGGTTTGGTATGAGAAATATATGGAATTGGGCATTGGCATTTTTGATTATTGAAACCTTTTCAGTTGTTCAAATTATAAGAGGTTTGTTTGGTAATATTACTAAAGATGCTATTGAAAAAATTGAACAAGTAGAATCCACAATTGCTTTTAGAAACAAACAACTAGAATCAGCTATCACAAATAATCCAGATAAAGTTGAAGTCTACAAACGAAATATTAAATCACTAGAAGATGCTATGCAGGGATATATTGATGAAGTTGCAAAAATTGAAGCATCTGCAATCTGGATAACAATATTTGGTATATTGTTATTAATTTCAATAAAATTAGTTCAAGGAATTCTAGCTAATTCAGTTTTAGAAAAAAGATATTCAGAATGGCTGTCAGATAAAATGATTAGTCCCGGCATGCAAAATAAAAATTTTATCTTAAGTACAATCTTTAGTTCTGTGATCATGTTTTTTTCAGTTGTTCATTATAGTTTTCCAGGTTTTATAAATATAATGAATGATTTTCCAACTCACCCAGATATAAGATTAACCTCTATTAAATGGGTTGAAACAATTTTTGATTATGCTGTAATTAAAGGTGATGCATTATTCTCAGCAATAACGATTGGAATTAGATCTGTATTAGACTTTTTAGAATTATTGTTTGTTAAAACACCTTGGGTAGTGATTATTACAACTATAGTAACATTAACGGGGTTAGCTGCAGGACCGAGAGCTGCAATTTATTCAGCTGGTTTTTTATGTTACATGGGATTTTTAGGCTTCTGGGTAAAAGCAATGACCACTCTTGCGTTACTTGGAACTGCTGCGGTCTTAAGCATTATTATAGGCATACCTCTTGGAATTTTTTGTGCAAGACGTCAAAGATTTTATTCAATGATACGACCAATAATGGATTTCATGCAAACAATGCCAGCGTTTGTATTTATGATTCCAGTTATTGCATTTTTTGGAACAGGTAAAGTTGCTGCAGTTATCATAACTATGATATTTGGTGGTACACCCGTTGTAAGATTAACAGTTCTTGGATTAAGAGGTGTTCCAGAAACAATTAGAGAAGCAGCGATAGCTTATGGAGCATCTAAGTGGTATTTACTTAGAAAAGTTGATTTACCTTTAGCAACACCTTCAATATTAGCAGGAGTAAATCAAACTGTAATGTTAAGTTTAGCTATGGTTGTGGTTGCATCTCTAATAGGCGCAAAAGGTTTAGGTCAAGATGTCTTAGAAGCACTTCAATATGCAAACGTTGGTCAGGGGATACTAGCTGGTGTAGCAATTTTATTTGTTGCCTTAATTTTAGATAGGGTTGTTCAAGGAAAAAAAAGAGTTTAATAATTCTTAATGTCATTTTTGTTTCTTGGTTTCTTTACTGGTTTAAGTTTAATCTTAGCCCTAGGTGCTCAGAATATATTTGTAATGGAACAGGGTTTAAAAAAACAATATATATTCTTAGTTTGTTTAATTTGTTCTATATCAGATTTAATTTTAATATTTATTGGTATATTTTTATTTGAATATTTTAGAAATTTATTCACAAGTAATATCGAATTAATCTTTAATATATCATTATTTATTTTTTTAATTTATTTTATATTTACTAAATTGAGATTTAAATATAGCGATCTAAATATAAACTTAGATAAAAAAGAAATATCTTTTAAAAGTGTATTTGTAAAAACCTTAGGTTTTACATACTTAAATCCCCATGTTTATTCAGATACAGTATTTTTTCTTGGAAATTTTTCTAAGAATTTTTTGATTTCACAAAAATATCTTTTCGGTATTGGAGCTTCAATAGCTTCTTTTTTATTTTTTTTTTCTTTGGGTTATTTATTTAAATTTTCATCAAAATATTTAAAAAGCATAAAGGTTTGGAAAACTATTAATCTATTTATAATTGTTTTTATGGGTGCATTATCTATATTTGTGTTAAACGACATTTTAAATTTTATTTAATTTAATTGTGTGACAAGTTGTTACACCTTCTTTGTCTTGTTATAGAAAGTTAAATACATACATCAATATCAATTCAAACTCCCCAAGAAAGGATCAAATTATAAAATGAATAATAATCTAATTAAAATATTAATATCATTTGTTTTGATGTTGTTTGCTAGTAATTCTATGGCAGCAGATGAGACAATTGAAATGCTTAATAAATCTGGCAATGAAATGATGGTTTATTCTAAAAAAGTTGCAAGAGTAAATGTTGGAGATACAGTATTTTGGAAAGCTACTGACAAAGGTCATAATGTAGAGTTTATAAAAGGTGGTGTTCCAGAAGGTGTTGAAAAGTTTAAATCAAAATTTAATAAAGATACTGAATATAAATTCACTGTACCTGGTATTTATGCTTATTGGTGCACTCCTCATAAAAATATGGGAATGATTGGATTTGTAGTAGTTGGAGGTGATAAATCTAATTTAGAAAATATCAAAAAAATCAGATTTTCATCGAAATCTAAAAAAATAGCTCCTGATTTAATAAATTCTCTATAATCAATAAAATATTAAGGTCGCTAGAAAGCGGCCTTAATTTGAAAAGCCATATTTTCTTAATCTTGCATCCCCAGTTCTAGCATGAGCTTCCATACCTTCATATCTGGAAATTCTGGCACATGCAGCACCTACTGTTTTTGTAGATTCTTTAGTCATTCTCTGAAAGCTTAAAGTTTTGATAAATTTACCAACAAAAAGTCCTCCAGTATATCTACCTGCACCTTTGGTCGGCAAAATATGATTTGTTCCTGAACATTTATCTCCATATGCAACTGTTGTTTCTTCTCCAATAAATAAAGAGCCATAATTTTTTAATCTTTTATGAAACCAATCTAAATTTTTAGTTTGTACTTCTAAATGTTCTGGTGCATATTCATCACTGATTTTTGCCATTTCTTCATCAGTATCACACAGAATAACCTCACCATAATCTCTCCAGGCTGCTTCTGCACTTGTTCTAGGTATCTCAGGTAAATTAGCAATTAATTCAGGAACTCTTTTCATTACTTCATTAGCAACTCTTTTGCTAGTTGTGAACAACCATGCTGGTGAATTATACCCATGCTCTGCTTGTCCGACTAAATCTACAGCAACCATTTCTGCATCAGCATTATCATCTGCAATAACTGCTATTTCAGTTGGGCCTGCAAATAGATCTATACCAACTTTACCAAATAAAATTCTTTTAGCTTCAGCAACAAACTGGTTTCCTGGACCAACTATTATATCTGCAGGAGGATTATTAAATAATCCATTAGTCATTGAAGCTATTCCAGGGACTCCACCTAAATTTAAGATAACATCTGCACCACATAGATCAGCTGTATAAATTATTGTTGGATGAGCACCTACACCTTCTTTTGGGGGGCTACATGCAATAACATTTTTTACACCTGCAACTTTTGCAGTTGTAACACTCATAACTGCAGAGGCTATATGCGCATATCTACCACCTGGAATGTAACAACCGGCTGTATTCACTGGAATTAATCTTTGACCTGCAAAAAGCCCAGGGGAAAGCTCTACTTCAAAATCTTGACCGTAATTTTTTAATTGAGCTTCTGCAAATTTTCTAACTCTATCGTAAGAAAATTGAATATCATCTTTTGTTTTTTGATCTAAATTTTTTTTTATTTCTTCAATTTTTTCTTTAGAAACAATTATCTCACCATCATATTTATCAAATTTTTTTGTAAGATTTATACAAGTTTGTTCTTTTCCTTTTTCAATATCTTTTAATAAACTTTTTACAATCTCGGTAGTTTTTGAGTCATCGGATGATGATGTTTTGGGTGATTTTTTTATATATTGTATAGCCATTAGTTGTTTTTTATGATGATCTATTTAAAGTATAAAAACTTTTATTTCAATTAATTTAAAATATAATTAATCTAAAGCAACTACTGCAGCTGCTATAGATGCCAGTCTCGCTTGTGCTTCATCAGATCTGCTTGTAATTACCACTGGAACTTTACCACCTACCACAACTCCTGCAGCACATGCACCCATAAAGTATATCATCATTTTTACTAAGGCATTTCCAGCCTCAACGCTTGGAACTAATAATACATCTGCTTCACCTGCAACAATGTTTTTTATTCCTTTTATTCCAGCTGATTTTTTTGAAATACTATTATCAAAAGCTAAAGGACCAAACACATCTGCATTTAAATTTTCTTTTTTAGCCAATTTAGTAATTTCTGCTGCCTCTAATGAGCTTGGAACACTTTCTAAAACTTCTTCTGTAGCTGATAAAATTGATACTTTTGGTCTAATAATTCCTATTCTATTAGAAAAATTTATAACATTTTTAAGAATATGCATTTTAGTTTTTACATTTGGCATAACATTCAAAGCACCATCAGTAATAATTAGTGGATTGTCTCTTTTGTCAATAGTCATATGCCAAATGTGACTTAATCTAGTTTTAGCTAATAGATTATATTCACGTTTTAAAACTTCTTTCATAAGGATGTCAGTATGAATATGTCCTTTAACAATAATTCTTATTTTATTTTCACTAGCAAGTTTTGCAGCAATTTTCGCTGTGTTGTTTTCAATTGGTTCATCAATAATTTCATATTGTGAAATGTCCCATTTTAAATCTTTAGCACAATCTAAAATTTCCTTCTTATTTCCAATAAAAATTGGTTCAATTAAATTTTCATTCACTGCATCTTGGACTGATAGCATTGGTAAAGGTTTACCTGCATTTACAATTGCAACTTTAATCCCTTTTTTCTTATGAGCTACGTCTAAAAGATTGTTAGGACATATAATTTCTTTATTTGAAAGCATAAACTATAATTATAAATAATTTTTAAAATGTATATAGTTGATTTATAATTATTGATAACAAAAAAAGTCAAAAATGATCAAAGAATTTAATATAAATATATCTGAAGAACAAATTTCTAATATTAAGTCAAAAATTGATAGTTATCCCTGGTCATCAATTGAAAATATGGAAGGTTGGACTCATGGAACAAATAAGAAATATCTAAAAGAACTATGTGATTATTGGGTATCTGAATTTGATTGGAAGAAGCATGAAAATTTAATTAACAGTTTTTTAAATTATAAAACTAAAGTAGATGGTATTGATATTCATTTTATTAAAGAGCAAGGAAGTGGAGAAAACCCAAAAACTTTATTGTTAATGCATGGCTGGCCAGGTTCTTTTATTGAATTTTTAGAAATTATAAAACCATTAGCTCATCCAGAAAAATTTGGTGGAAAAATTGAAGATGCATTTACAGTAATTGCTCCATCGTTACCAGGGTTTGGTTTTTCTGGATCATTAAAAAAACCAATAGGTCCAAGAAAAATAGCAAATATTTTTAATAAGATGATGAAAGAAAATCTAAATTATAGTCAATATGTAGCCCAAGGTGGTGATTGGGGCGCAACTATAGCAAATTGGTTGGCTTACGATCATTATGATAATTGTAAAGCAATACATATTAATTGTTTAACTATGAGACATCCTGAAGGACCACAAACAGAAGAAGAAAAAGAATGGTTAAATAAATTTAATAAAGATCAAATTATTCAAGATGGATATAGAACACAACAATCAACAAAACCCCAAACTTTATCTTACGCAATGATAGATAGTCCAGTTGGTACAGCAGCATGGATTATTGAAAAGATCCATGGATGGTCAGATCTAAGAGATACTCATATAGAAGATATTTACTCTAAAGATATTCTGTTAGCTAATATTATGATTTATATATTAACAAATACTTTTAACACAGCATCTTGGATATATTTTGGTAGACGTGAAGAAGGTGGTAGATATTTTCCAAAAGATTTCAAAAAAATCAATATACCAACTGGAATTGCTATTTTTCCAAAAGAAATGTCTGAATGGCCACCAAAATCTTATTTAGAAAGAATATTTAATATCAAGCAAATAAATAGATATGATTTAGGAGGTCATTTTCCTGCTTTAGAAAGACCTTCTATTTTGATAAAAGATATTCAGAGTTTCTTTAATCAAATTAAATAAACAAAAAAAAATAGATAAATAACAGTGGAAATTGCAACTAAAATAGCTCCAATTGGTTTAGCTCTTATAATGTTAGGGCTTGGACTGAGTTTAACTATCCAAGATTTCATAAGAGTAATTAAGATCCCAAAAGATTTTTTGGTTGGTTTTATCTGTCAGCTAATTTTATTGCCAATAGTTGCATTATCTTTAATATTTTTATTAAACTTACCTGCAGAACTTGCTGTTGGATTAATGCTTATTGCATGTGCCCCTGGTGGTGTTACATCAAATGTTCTTACAAAATTTGCTAATGGCGATGTTGCTCTTTCAATAACTCTAACAGCAGTTGTTAGTTTAATTAGTATTATTTCTGTTCCACTTATAATGTTTTCAACGATTGATTTTTTTCAAATAGATACTTTTAGAGAAATATCCATGGTTGGTATTTCTATAAAAATGTTTCTTGTTGTTACAGTTCCAGTAATAATTGGAATGATAATTAATAATTTTGCTAAAAATTTTATTAATAATCAAGCTTTATTAATTGAAAAAATTTCAATTATATTATTTGCCTTGGTGTTTGCTGCTATTTATATAGAAGAATGGAATAATATTATATCTTATATTCTTAATGCAGGAACAGTTGCGCTAACCTTAAATTTAACAATGATGATTATTGGTTTTTATGTTGCAAAATATTTTGCATCAGGGGCTGCACAACAAAGATGTATTTCTGTAGAATGTGGACTTCAAAATGGAACGTTAGCACTTTTTGTTGGAACGCAAATGTTTGGTGAAA
>CABYGR010000003.1 GCA_902518595.1 uncultured Pelagibacteraceae bacterium
ATATTTTCAAGTTTATTTTTAGGAAAGTTTTAAATGCAAACTAATTTTCAGATATTAATAAGATTATACAAAAGTTATACCAAAAAATATTTAAAAAAAATTCTATTGTCTGTTTTTTTTACGATCATATTAGCTGGAAGCACTTCTGCTGTTGCCTACTTATTAGATCCAGCTATAGAACAGCTTTTCATAAATCAAAATAAAAAAATGCTATATACTATTCCAGGTTTAATTATTTTAGCATTCGCTTTAAAAGGAAGTTCTTTATACATTGCTAAAGTTTTAATGATTTCAGTTTCCCAAGAAGTTAGAAAAGACATGCAAGTAGATATGTTTAATTCTGTAATTACTGCGGATACACAATTAATTGATAAAAAACATTCAGGAAAATTTATTACAAATCTAACTAATGATATAGATCATATTACAAATCTTCTCAGTATTGCATTTTTAAATCTATTTAAAGATAGTTTCACTCTAATTGCATTATTGGGTGTAATGTTTTACCAAAATTGGAAATTATCTTTAATAGCAATAATAATGATACCATTAGCAAGTGTAGCAGCTAGAACTTTAGGAAAAAGAATGGGTAAAGTCACTATCCAACAAATGATTAAAGCAGGTACTTTTATAAGTTATTTAGTAGAAATATTTAAAAATCATAGAATTATAAAAATTTTTCAAAATGAGGAATATGAAAAAAAAAGAGCAAAGGTAGTGCTTGAAGAACTAAAAGAAAAAGGTCAAAAAATTGCAGAAATTATGGTTAGAGCTTCACCCATCATGGAGTTTTTAACAGGAATAATGATAGCTTGTTTAGTTTATTTTGCTGCTATACTAGTTGCCGATAATGAACTTGGAGTAAGTAAATTTTTCTCATTTTTAGCAGCAATGATGTTAGCCTATCAACCAGTAAGGTCTTTAGCTACACTTAATATGACAATTCAACAAGGTTTATCAGGAGCAAAAACTGTTTTGCCAATAATTGATGAAAAACCAGAAATTACTGACAAAGAAAATATAAAAAATTTAGAATTTAATACAGGTGAGATTGTTTTTGAAAATGTAAATTTTAATTATACAAAAGATAGTGAGACTCTAAAATCAGTGAATTTAAATTTTCCTGGAGAAAAAATGACAGCTTTAGTAGGTCAGAGTGGAGCTGGTAAATCAACAATTCTAAACCTTATTCCTAGATTTTATAATATTCATGGAGGTGATATCAAAATTGACCAACAATCTATTTATGATTATTCAATATATTCTCTAAGAAAAGGAATTTCTCTTGTAAGCCAGGATACAACTTTGTTTGATGACACTGTAAAAAATAATATTGCTTATGCTGACCTCAACGCAACTGATGAGGAGATTATAGAGGCGGCTAAAAATTCTTTTGCTGATGAATTTATTCAAAAACTTCCAAATAAATATGATACTTTGATTGGTGAAAATGGCATCAGGCTTTCAGGTGGAGAAAAACAAAGGCTATCAATAGCAAGAGCAATCCTTAAAAAAAGTCCCATAATATTATTAGATGAAGCAACCTCATCATTAGATGCAGAAACAGAAAGTAAAATTCAAAAAGCCGTTAGTTTCTTAACAGAAGGAAGAACAACTATAGTTATAGCCCATAGATTATCTACAATACTAAATTCAGACAAAATTTATGTAATAGAAAATGGTCAAATTGCGGGTTCCGGTTCCCACGATGAACTATTAAATACATCATCAATTTATAAAAATTTTTATGAAAAACAAATCAAAAAATAATAATGCTTATAATATATAGACTGCTAACTGGTCTAATTTTAATTTTATCTCCAATTATCCTGATTTTTAGATTATTAAAAAAAAAAGAGGATCCAAAAAGATTTAAAGAAAAATTTTGTTTTTTTTCAGAAAAAAAAAATAAAGGAAAACTTGTTTGGTTTCATGGTGCTAGTGTTGGAGAGCTTCAAAGCATTATACCTTTAATAGAAAAATTAGATAAAAATAAAAAAATAAAACAAATTTTAATTACTTCTAATACATTGAGTTCTTCAAAAATTATTAGCAAATTCAAATTTAAAAAAGTTATTCATCAATTTTTTCCGATAGATGTAAATTTTCTTTCAAAAAAATTTTTAAATTATTGGAAACCATCCATCGCATTTTTTATTGACTCTGAAATATGGCCCAATATGTTGTTGAATTTAAAAAATGAAAAAATCCCAATTATTCTCCTCAATGGAAGAATTACAAAAAAAACATTCAGAAAGTGGTTAATATTTTCTAGCTTTGCTAATACATTATTTGAAAAATTTAATTTATGTCTTTCTTCAAATAAGGAGTCGAAAAAATTTTTAAAAGAACTTGGAGCAAAAAAAATAAAATATATTGGAAATCTAAAATATACTCAATCAGAACAAAAAATAGGTAATGTTAAAAAGAATATTCAAAACTTTATTAAATCAAAAAATGTTTGGTGTGCATCTAGTACTCATTATAATGAAGAAAAATTTTGTGGTTTAATTCATAAAAAATTAGAAAAAAAATATAAAAATTTATTAACAATTATTATTCCACGTCATATAAATAGAATTGAAACTATTAAAAAAGAATTAACTGATCTTAATTTAAAAATTCACCTAGATGAGCCTTCATCATCAATTGATCCAACAACTGACGTTTATTTAGTCAATTCTTACGGAAAAACTAAATCTTTTTATAATAATTGTAATAATGTTTTTTTAGGAGGTTCAATTATAAATCATGGAGGACAAAATCCTTTGGAAGCAGCAAGATTTGGTTGTAATATTTTGCATGGAAAGAATATCTCAAATTTTAGAGAAATTTATGATTTTCTAAATAAAAACAAAATATCACATTTGGTTAAATCAAAATTAGAGTTTGAAAAAAAGTTAGATATTCTTCTTTCTAAAAAAACTATCTCCTCTAAAAACATTAGATATAAGATTAATCATATTGGTAAAAAAATTTTAAAAAATACTCAAAAAGAAATCAATTTTTTTTTAGAAAATGCAATTTAAAAAACCAACATTTTGGGATTATCAAAAAATATCTTTCTGGTCAGTTTTATTATTTCCATTTTCAATTATATATTTCTCGATAATATGGGTAATTAAAGTTACTTCAATTTTTACATCTTATAAAAAAATGCCTATCCCTGTTATATGCGTAGGAAATATTTATATAGGAGGAACTGGTAAAACACCTTTGGTAAGAGAGATTTTTAATATTACTAAATCACTAGGTAAAAATCCCGCATTCATAAAAAAATATCATGCTTATTTATCCGACGAAATTAAAATGTTAAAAGATAAAGGAAAAGTTTTTACTGATCACAAAAGATACAAGAGTATACTCTCATCAGTTTCCAATAATCACGATGTTGCAATATTAGATGATGGTTTTCAGGATTTTTCGATTAAACCAGATTTTTCAATTTTGTGTTTTAACTCTACTCAAATGATTGGTAACGGTCTCTTAATTCCATCTGGTCCTTTAAGAGAAAGTTTACGCGCAATTTTAAGGGCTGACTGTATAATTATAAATGGCCCTAAAAATTTAGAATTTGAAAAAAAACTTTTTAAAACTATCCAAAATAAAAAATTGCATATATTTTATTCAAAATATAAAATTAAAAATATCGAAAAATTTAAGAATAAAGAAATTACTGCTTTTGCCGGAATTGGAAATCCATCAAATTTTTTTGATTTATTAAGAAAAAATAACTTGGATATAAAGGAAACATTTTCTTTTCCTGACCATCATGAATATTCTAAAAAAAGATTTCGAAAAAATAATAAAAGATAGATCTACTAAAATTATTACAACTGAAAAAGATTATTATAGAATGAATGACTCACAGAAACAAAACTGTGAGTATATAGAGGTTAATTTAGAAATTGAAAATAAAGATAAATTTAAAGATATTATTAAATCTTATTTATGAAAATAATAAAACATTTTTTTGAATTTATACTTATTGTCCCCATCTTTATTATTTTTAAAATTATTGGTTACAAAAATGCAATAAATTTAGGCGAAATTATTGGAAAAAAATTTGGTCCTTTTTTTAGATCTAATTACAAAATTCAAAAAAATTTAGAAAATTCAAACATCGGCAACTCAGAAAAAGATAGAAAAATTATTGTTAATAATATGTGGGGTAATTATGGAAAAATTTTTGCTGAATATATGTACATTAAAAAGTATAGACAAAATAGTCTTTCAAGTAATATTGAAGTAATTGGTCAAAATATCTTGGATGAAATTAAGAACAGTAATGAACCAGTAATATTTATTTCAGGACACTTTAATAATTTTGAATTGATGGCTATGCATATTGAAAAATCTGGAGTCGATTTGGCAGCTATATATAGACCTTTAAATAACAAATTTTTAAATCCTTTAATGGAAAAAATTAGAAAAAACTATATTTGTAAAAAACAGATAAAAAAAGGGATGTCTGGTACGAAAGAAATATTAAAATATTTTAAAAAAGGTACCTCCATAGCATTAATGATTGATCAAAGAGTTTCGGAAGGAATAAGTTGTAATTTTTTTAATAAAAAAGCATTAACAACAACTATACCAGCCCAATTTGTAAAAAAATTTAATTGCGAAGTTGTTCCAATATATATTGAAAGAAAAAATCAAAATAAATTTAGACTTGAAATATTAAAACCAATAAAGTTTTTTAAAAATGAAAATATTCAAATTATTACAGCTAATTTAAATAAAGTTCTTGAAGAAATGATAAAAAGAAATCCAGACCAATGGATTTGGACACATAATAGATGGAAATAATCTAATTATTTTTCTCTTTTTTTTGAAGCTTCTACGTAGGAATAATAAGCTTCTTGTAACTCTACATTCCAATAATTTAATTGATCTAAAGAAATTTTTTTACCCGATATTGCACAAATCACATGATCACCTTCCTCTATAATTTCAAAATTATTTGGTAAATATTTTATTTTTGCTAATTTTTTAAACATTTTTAGTTTATACATCATTATATGAAAGTTGGAATAATTGGAAGCGGAGGTAGAGAACATGCTTTGTGTTATGCTGTTAAGAAATCTAAAAAAGTAGAGAAGATTTTTTGTATACCAGGAAACGCTGGTACGCACGAAATAGCAGAAAATATTGATTTAGATATAAATAATTTTGAATTGTTAAAAGAATTCATAAAAAAAAACAACATAGACATAATCATTATTGGTCCTGAAAAACCATTAGTTGAAGGTATTGTTGATTTTTTAGAGAATAATGAAATTAAAGTTTTTGGTCCAAACAAGCTAGCATCAAAACTTGAAGGATCTAAAATATTTACTAAGAATTTATGTGAAAAATACAATATTCCAACTGCAAAATTTGGTGTTTTTAAAAGTGAAGAGAAGGCTTTAGATTTTTTACTTCAATGTAAATTTCCAATAGTAATTAAAGCTGATGGTCTTGCTGCAGGAAAAGGAGTTTATATTTGTGAAAATAAAAATCAGGGAGAACAAGCAATTAAAGAAATATTTAATGGAAAATTTGGAAAAGCAAACGAATTATTAATTGAAGAATTTCTAAAAGGTGAAGAGATGAGTTTTTTTATAATTTCTGATGGAATAAATATTAAAAATTTTGGTACTGCACAAGATCATAAGAGAGTTGGTGAAGGCGATGTAGGACTAAATACTGGTGGTATGGGAGCATACTCACCCTCTCGTTTAGAGAGTGAAGTATTAAATAAAAAAATTTTAGATAAGATTATAAAACCAACTCTAAAAGCCTTGGAAAATTTAAATACGAATTTTAAAGGTTTTTTGTATGCTGGTTTAATGATTATAGAAGATGAACCTTATTTAATTGAATATAATGTCAGAATGGGTGATCCAGAGTGTCAAACAATTTTGCCAAGACTCAGGACAAATTTTTTTGAAATAGTAGAAGCAACTATTAATCAAAAACTAAATCAAATAGATATAGATTGGTCCGATGATAAAGCTTTATCAATAGTACAATGCTCAAAAGGATATCCCGAGACTTATGAAAAAAATCTAGAAATTAAAGATTTAAATAAAATTATTCTTACACAAAATGAATTTATTTTTCATGCAGGAACTAGGATTAATAGCTCTAAAATTGTCTCAAATGGTGGCCGAGTTTTAAATTTTACAGCCAAATCAAAAAGTTTTAAAAAAAGTAGAGAAATTGTTCTAAATTTAATTAAAAAAATTAATTGGAAAAATGGTTTTTATAGAAAAGATATTGGTTATAAAGTTATAGATGAATGAGGATAATTAGTGGAAATTTTAAAGGTAAAAAACTTTTTTTACCTAAAGATAAAAATACAAGACCACTAAAAGATATTGTAAAAGAATCTATTTTTAATTTAATCAATCATTCAAGCAAAATTAATCTAAATATTGAAAATTCATTAGTTTTAGATTTATTTTCAGGCACTGGTTCCTTTGGCATAGAATGTTTATCAAGGGGTTCAAAAAATGTTATTTTTTTTGAAAATTATAATGAAGCAATAAAAATTTTGGAAAAAAATTTAAAATCATTAAAAAATGTAAATAATTATAAAATCTATAAACAAAATTTTTTTAACTTTTTTTCTTCAGAAAATTATTTTGATTTAAATTTTGATCTAATTTTTATTGATCCACCTTATAAAGAAAAAAGGATAAACGAAATAATCGAAAAAATCTTAGAAAAAAAACTTCTTAATAAAAATGGTATTCTAATAATTCATAGGCATAAAAAAGATAATATCAATATTACAAGAAAACTAAGAATTATCGAAGATCGAAATTATGGAATATCAAGAATACTTTTTGGAAATTAGAATTTTTTTAGTCTGTTTTTTTATTAATTCTACAGCTGGCTGATCAAAAGGATTTATTTTCATTGCTCTACCTAGAAGTATTGTTTCGAGAATAAAAAAAGTAAATAATTCACCTAAAGTCTCTTCATCTCTACTGTTAATAATAAAACTTCTAAAAGGCACTTTCTTTTGCTTAAAAACTCTCTCTGTAGAAAGAAATTGAGAGTAGGAAATCTCGTTTACACTTTTATTTTCAAGGTATGAATGTGTGTCGAGTAAACCTCTATTTTTAATCTTATTCGTATTTTTTTCTTTGACAAAAAAAAATGTAAAAAAATGATTTTTATTTCCATCTAAATAATACTGCATCAAGCTGTGATTGTCTTTAGGCATTGATGATATTATTGGTAATATCCCTTTACTTTTTTTACCTAAGCTTTCGGCAACTAATTGCTGGTACCAATTAAATAAATCATTTGATTTATCATCATAATTTAAAATTATTGAATTAGTTTTTTTTTTATTAACTAAGTCAAAAATGTTTGTAACATTTTGTATTAATGAACTTATAAAATATTTATTATTAATTAATTTGTTTAATCTTCTAAATTTTTCTGGTTTAAATCCCATTAATTGAGCTGGTAACATTCCAACTTCTGAAAGCACTGAATATCTACCACCAATAAAGTTATTATGGTGTATAATTTCAGATTTTAATTTTTGAGCTAATTCCATTAAATAGCTTTTTTTGTTTTCAGTTATAAAAACGTTTGTATTTTTTTTGTTAATTAAAATATTTGAATTTGAAATTGTTTCTAATGTATTTCCTGATTTAGAGATAATTAATGTTAATTTTTTTTTATTATCACTGTGTAATGGAATATTTGAAAAATTATCAACAAATGTAAATTTCTTATTTTTTGGATTTAAAAATTTATATATTGCTTTTGTACCTAGAATAGATCCTCCCATTCCAATTAACAAAATACTATTTATCTTTTTTAATTTTTTAACAATTTTTTTTGAGAATGTATCTTTATAACTTTTATCTAAAGAAAGTATTACTTCATTTTTTTCTTTAATTAAATTTTTATAAATATCAGAGATTTGCTTTTTTTTATTAAAGTTTTTTTTTTTTAAATCAAATTTTTTAAACTTTATATTTTTTCCAAACATCAATTTTATTCAATTTTTTGAAGAATTGACTCTTCTATAGATGAAGGTTTAGAGTTTTTTTCAATTGTGGAAGATAAATTTTTATTTTCATTTTTAAAAAAAACATTTATTTCCTCTTCCTCTTTCTCATCATAATTTATTTGACCATCTTGAGGCATTGGAAGTTCGCCATATTTAGGAGGCAAAACTAAAGGATTTTTTTTTTCAACTAAAAACTCATCTGTAGTTTTTTTTTTATTTAGAGTAAAGGCTTCTTTTGTTGATTGACATGATGCAAGAAAAAATAATGTAATAAATAAGACTGTAATTTTTTTCATGATGTCTTTTTTTTAAAAAATTCTAATATAATTAACAAAATTACTCCAGTAGTTATAAATATATCAGCTACATTAAATATAAACCAATGAAAATTATTTACACTTATATCTATGAAGTCTGGAACTGAAGAATAGTAGATTCTATCAAATAAGTTGCCTAATGATCCTCCCACAATCATTAAAAAGCTTATTTTTTCAATTCCTATTGATTTATTTGATAGCCAAATAATTATTAAGGTTATTAAGACTATTAAAAGTGTAATCAGGTTATAGTAAATTTTATTATCGAAAGAAAGTAATCCAAAGGCAATTCCTTCATTCCATATTAAGTTAAAATTTATAAAAGATGTAATAGAAATATTAAGCTCGTTCAGAGGTTCAGAAAGTTTTAAAATAAATATTTTACTTAAACGATCTAAAATAAAAATAAATATTACAAAAAATAAATTAAAAATATTTTTTTTTAACATTTACTAATTTTTAACCATGTCTTTCACATGGTTGAGGGCTTATCTTCCAGCAAACAGGACATTTATTCCCCTCTGCTTTAAAAGTTTCAACTTCAATTTTGGATTTGTCATCTTTGTCAATAACTGCTGATGAAGTAATGCATAATTCTGAAAAATCTATATCTTTTGCTAACTCCAAATATTCTGCATTTAATTTAATTTTTAAAGACGCTTCCAAACTAGATCCAATTATTTTTTCGGTTCTTTTTTGTTCTATACTTAAATTACAAATATCTCTAATTTTAATTAATTCTGACCATTTGGTATTTAATTTATCATCTTTCATTATATCTGGAAAATCTAAAAATTTCTCTAAATGGATACTTTTATTTTTGTTATTAATTAATCTAAAGATTTCTTCTGTTGTGAATGAAAGTATTGGAGCAAACCATTTCAATAAAGATTCTAGTATAACTTTTAAAATCAATATTACAGATTTTCTTTTTTCTGAGTTTATTGAATCACAATATAAGCAGTCTTTTCTAATATCGAAATAAAAAGCTGAAAGATCAACAGTACAAAAGTTTAATAATTCTTTATATAAATTGTGAAAATCATAATCTTTAAAATATTCTTTAAAATTTTGATCTAATAAATAAATTTTATGAAGCATAAATCGTTCAAGTTCTGGAAGTTTTTTAATATTTATTTGTTTTAAATCTATAGGTTCAAAGTTATCATTTATATTTCCAAGTAAATATCTAAAAGTATTTCTGATTTTTCTATAAGAATCCGAGTGTTGATCTAAAATTGAATAATCTATTCTTAAATCTTCTGCATAATTAGACGATGCTACCCAAATTCTTAAAATATCAGCTCCATATTTTTTTAAAATGTCTTCAGGAGCTATCACATTTCCGAGTGATTTTGACATTTTTAATCCTTTACCATCTACTACAAAACCATGAGATAAAATTGAGTCAAATGGAGCTCTTCCTCTAGTTCCACAAGACTCTAACAAAGAAGAATGAAACCAACCTCTATGTTGATCTGAACCCTCAAGATACATTGATGCAGGCCATTTTAAATCTTTTCTTTTTTCAAGGACAAATGAATGGGTTGAGCCACTATCAAACCAAACCTCAACAATATCACTTAGTTTTTCATAATCTTCAGCTTTATATTTGCTTCCTAAAAATTTTTGGGGATTATCTGAAAACCAGCAATCAGAACCTTCTTTTTCGTAAATATCTGCTATATTTTCTATCACTTCATCATCGACAAGTACTTCCTTCGTTTCTTTATTAATAAAAATTGGTAGTGGAACTCCCCAAACTCTTTGTCTCGAGACACACCAGTCTGGTCTTGTCTCAATCATTGATTTTATTCTTTCCTTTCCCTTGCTAGGATAAAAAGTGGTATCGTCTATTGCTTTAAGTGCTTTATCTCTCAGCTTATGGCTTTCCATAGAAATAAACCATTGGGGTGTTGCCCTGTGTACTAAAGGTGCTTTAGACCTCCAAGAGTGTGGATAAGAGTGTGTAAGTTTACCATTGGCCAAAAGGCCTTTGAGTTCCTTAAGTTTTTCAATCACAATATTATTAGCTTTAAAAATGTGTATTCCTTCAAATATTGGTATGTGTTTTGTATACTTTCCATCGCCATCAACTGTTTCAACTGCTTTAATTCCATTATTGATACACAGATTAAAATCATCAGGCCCATGGCTTGGAGCGCAATGAACTATTCCCGTCCCCTGTTCTGTAGTAACAAATCTTGCCTCCAACATTGGAATGTCGTATTCATATCCAATTTTATGAAATGGATGGCTACAAACAGTTCCTTCAAGCTTTTTTCCTTTAAATTCTGATATAATTTTTATCTTACATTCTGTATCTTTTGAGACAGATTGTAAAAGAGACTTTGCAATAACTATTTTTTCATTTTGTAATTTATTTTTGTTATCTATCTCACAAAAAACATAATCTAAGCTTTGATTAAAGGCTAATGCTTTGTTTGCAGGTATTGTCCATGGAGTAGTTGTCCAAATAAGAATGTTAGATCCAACAAGTTCTTTTATTTTTGATTTTTTAATTGGAAAAGCAGCATAAATAGTATCTGATTCATGATCTTGATATTCAACTTCAGCATCTGCTAAAGCTGTTTTTTCTACTGTTGACCATAAAACAGGTTTAAATCCTCTATAAAGACTTCCCTCTTTTAAAAATTTTCCCAGTTCTCTGACTATTTGAGCCTCTGCATCATAACTCATAGTTGAATAATAATTTTGCCAATCTCCAATAACTCCTAAACGTTTAAATTGACCTTTGTGAACTTCAATCCATTTTTCTGCAAAATTTCTACATTCTTTTCTAAACTCGACAATTGGTATTTCATTTTTATTTTTTTTATTTTTTTTGTATTGTTCTTCAATCTTCCATTCAATTGGTAATCCGTGACAATCCCACCCTGGAACATACACAGAGTCTTTGCCTTCCATCTGATGAAATTTTACAATTATATCTTTTAAAATTTTATTAAGCGCTGTTCCCATATGTATATTGCCATTTGCATATGGAGGACCATCATGAAGAATGAACTTTTCTTGTCCTTTTCTTGAGCTTCTCAATTCCTCATACAAACCAATTTCATCCCAATATTTCAATATTTCAGGTTCTTTAGTTGGCAAATTAGCCTTCATAGAAAAAGCGGTTTTAGGTAGGTTAATTTGAGATTTGTTCATTATACTTTCTTGGCAACTAATAAATCACTTTTAATTTGTTTTTTTAATTGTTTAGTATCTTTAAATTTTTTTTCTTTCCTTATAAATTTTAAAAACTCTACTGTTAAATACTTATTATAAAGATTTCCAGAAAAATTAAACAAGTGAACTTCCAGAAGCAATTTCTTTTGATTAAAAGTAGGTCTGTAACCTAAATTTGCAATACCTTTAATAAATGAATTGCTTTTCTCTGTTTTAACTTTAACTGCATAAACTCCTGGTTTAGCTAAAACATAATCTTTTATATCTAAATTGCATGTTGGAAATCCAATTTTCTTACCAATTTGTCTTCCTTTTTCAACTTTTCCTATAATACTCCAATTTCTTTTTAAATACTTATTTGCTTTTTCTAAAAAACCTATCTGTAAAAGATTTCTAATTAAGGAAGATGATACAACTTTCTTCTTTATAATTTTGGGTTCTGATTTTATTATTTTATATCCATATTTTTTTTCTAAACTAATTAATTGAGAAACGTTACCCTCTCTTTTATTTCCATATCTAAAATTATTACTTACAAAAACAAATTTCGCATTTAGTTTTTTGTAAATAATATTCTTAACAAAATCTAAAGACTTTATTTTAGAAAATTTTTTATCAAATTTTTTATTGATCATAAAATCAACACTTAGATTTTTTAACAACTGACTTTTTTGCTTTAGATTAGAAATTCTAAAATTCTTTATTTTTTTATTAAAAAACATTTTTGGCATTGGCTCGAAAGTTAAAACTCCAATATTTAATTTAAATCTTTTTTTATATTTTTTTGCAAGTTCAAATAATTTTCTATGACCTATATGGACACCATCAAAATTACCAATTAAAATAATCGAATTTTTATGTCTTTGTTTGATTTTAAAATTTTTGTATATAAAAGTTGATTTTACCATTTTAATTGTGATTGAGTATAATTACAAATTACTTCATAATTTTTTGAAACTTGACTAAGCCCCTCTTTTTCTATTTCATTTTTATGAATACCATTACTAATTAATAGCGAATCATAATTAAGAAGATTAGCACCTTTGATATCAGTATTTAAATTATCTCCTATACAAAGTATTTTTTTATTTTTATTATTAATTGATTGTTTGTAAACTTCAGGATAAGGCTTTCCAAAATAAACAACTTCACCACCAAGTTTTTCAAATATCATAGCTACAGACCCTGCACACAATTCTCTTTTATCTCCCTTATCAACAATTAAGTCTGGATTCGTACATATCATTTTTTTATCTATTTTTTTTTCTAACAATTTTTTGTAAAACTTTAAATCTTTGTCATGTTCATCAAATAAACCTGTACATAATATATATTCAATGTTATCTAAATTTTCAGATCTCATACTTTTAAAATCTTTAAATAAATCAAAATCTCTAGGTGGTCCTATATGATAAAACTTTTGATTAAAAAAATTATTTCTTAAATAATTTAATGCTGCTTCACCTGAAGTAAATACATGGTCGCCTATCTCTTTTTTAAGACCCATTTTTTTCAAGAAAATTTTAACAGGTTCAGTGGGTCTTGGAGCATTTGTCAATAAAACATAATCTTTTTTAATTTTTGATAATTCATCAAGTACTCTAATTGCTTCTTTATGTAATGAAATTCCATTGTGAACAACTCCCCACAAATCAATATAAAATAAGCTATATTTTTCAGCTATAGAGCTCAGTCCTTCTTGATCTAAATTTTTAGTCATAAAATAATCTATAAACCATTAAACCCCATATTTCCTTTATTTTTTAACAAGTAATTTTAGGGGCCATCTTGAAATAGCAATCCTAATATCTATATGAAGTTCATACTTAAAGGAGAATTTTATGAAATTTAGACCGTTACACGATAGAGTTTTAATAGAAGTTTTAGACAGCAGTGAAAAAACTTCTGGTGGAATAATCATTCCAGACACTGCACAAGAAAAACCTCAAGAAGGTAAAGTTGTTGCTGTTGGAGGGGGTGCAAAAACTGAAGATGGTAAAAAAATTCCAATGGATGTTAAAGTTGGTGACAAAGTTTTATTTGGCAAATGGTCAGGAACTGAAGTCAAAATTGATGGAAAAGAATACAGCATAATGAAAGAATCTGACATTATGGGTATTTCAAGCAAATAGTTTAATTTAAAGGAGAAATATAATGGCAAAAATTGTTAAATTTGATGCGGAAGCAAGATCAGCAATGATACGAGGTGTAAATATATTAGCTGATACAGTTAAAGTTACTTTAGGACCTAAAGGAAGAAATGTAGTAATGGATAAATCTTATGGAGCTCCTAGAATAACTAAAGATGGTGTTTCAGTTGCAAAAGAAATTGACCTAGAAGATAAATTTGAAAATATGGGTGCTCAAATGGTCAAAGAAGTTGCTAGCAAAACTAATGATGAAGCAGGAGATGGTACTACGACAGCAACTATTTTAGCACAAGCTATTGTTAAAGAAGGTGTAAAATATGTTACTGCTGGGATGAATCCTATGGATGTAAAACGAGGAATTGATGCTGCTGTTGAAGTTGTAAAAGAAAATTTAATCTCTTCTGCAAAAAAAGTAAAAGATAGCGATGAGATTGCTCAAGTTGGTACAATTTCTGCAAATGGAGATAAAGAAATTGGAACTATGATTGCAAAAGCAATGCAAAAAGTTGGTAACGAGGGGGTGATCACCGTTGAAGAAAATAAAGGTGTTGAAACTGAGTTAGATGTTGTAGAGGGTATGCAATTTGATAGGGGATATTTATCACCATACTTTATTACTAATAGTGATAAAATGACAACTGAATTAGAAAATCCCTTAATTCTTTTACATGAAAAAAAACTAACAAACTTACAACCAATGGTTCCACTTTTAGAAGCTGTTGTTCAGGCTGGTAGACCACTAATGATTATCTCTGAAGATGTCGAGGGAGAAGCATTAGCAACTCTAGTAGTTAATAAATTAAGAGGTGGTTTAAAAGTTGTAGCTGTCAAGGCTCCTGGATTTGGAGATAGAAGAAAAGCTATGCTTGAAGATATTGCAATCTTAACTGGTGGCCAAGTTATTTCTGAAGATTTAGGAATTAAACTAGAAAACGTAAAACTTGATGATCTTGGCTCTTGCAAGAAAGCTAAAGTTGATAAAGATAACAGTACAATTGTTAATGGAAGTGGAAAAAAATCAGATATTGAAGCTAGATGTTCTTCTATTAAACAACAAATAGATGAAACGACATCTGATTATGATAAAGAAAAACTTCAAGAAAGACTTGCTAAATTAGCAGGTGGTGTTGCTGTAATCAAAGTTGGTGGTGCAACTGAAGTTGAAGTTAAGGAGAGAAAAGACAGAGTTGAAGATGCTTTAAATTCAACAAGAGCAGCTGTTGAAGAAGGTATTGTAACTGGTGGTGGATGCGCATTGTTATATGCTTCACAAGATCTAAACAAAGTTAAAGTAAAAGGTGATGATCAAAAAGCTGGTGTTGACCTTGTTAAAAAAGCATTGGAGTCTCCTATCAGACAAATTACTAAAAATGCAGGAGTAGATGGTTCAGTAGTTGTTGGTAAATTGTTAGAACAAAACAAAAAACACAAGGCTATGATGCCCAAAATGAAGAATACTGTGATATGTTTGCAAAAGGTATTATAGATCCAGTGAAAGTTGTAAGAACAGCTTTACAAGATGCTGCTTCAATTTCAGGATTACTAGTAACCACTGAAGCCATGATCGCTGATAAGCCAGAAGAAAAAGACTCAGGAGCACCTGCTATGCCTGGTGGTATGGGTGGTATGGGCGGAATGGGTGGAATGGGCGGAATGGGAATGTAACCCCATTGTTCTCAAACAAAAATTCAAAAAGGGCAGTTTTTACTGCCCTTTTTTTTTATCTTAACGAAAGTCATTAGTGATGAAGGAGTGATGAAGGAATGATGAAGGATTGTACCTATTTTTTTAAAATCAAACAAATACCAGTACATTTACTCGATGTTTTAAAATCATTAGATTTATTCAATTCAAAAACCTGGTAGATGCCATTTTCTATAGTTAATTCTAAAAAGTTTTTTTTCTTTTTTTCAAAATAGTAATTTAAAACTTTAGTAATTTTTTTAGAGTTTTTTATATAGATCTTCTCATATCTTAAAGGTTCTTCATATTTTAATTGATCGGGTAATTTTAAACCTAGTTGAAAAAGAGATGGTAATTGATAAATACATAATTTATTATCATTAACTTCTAATTGACACCTAAAATTTTTTTTTTCGTATTTTAAATAAGAATTTTTAATCTTAGAACTGCCACCATTTAAAAAAAAAACTTCACTAGGTTTTTTGTCTTTATTTACATAAATAGAACCACTTTCCATTTCAAACATAGTAACAACTTCTGATATTTTTTTTTTATAATCTTTAAAATCTCTCATTAAAATATCATAAGTTCCTTTGTGATTTGATTTGTTTTTAATTGTGTAAGAGAGACCATCTTGAACATGTTCGATATATTCTAAAGGTAACACTCCATCAAAAAAAAATTGATAATTTTCAGGATTAGTTATTGATTTTTTATTAGATATATGAATTACATTACTTAGTTGTGATTGATCAAATTTATAATTTTTAATTTCCTTCATTCTTAAATTTAATCTTTTAATAATTTTTTCACTTTAGACATAAATTTTTTATTTTTTTTAAGTTTCTCTCCAATATCAGCAGTGAAATTTATATCTAATTTTATTAATTCGTTCATTAATAACACATCGTTAAATATTGTTGATGGCATGTAATTTTTGACCAAATCTTCCAATTTATCTTTATTTGTATGAAAAACTTTAATTATAAACTTTTTATTATTTCCTCTAAATAATCTAAGAATTCTTATTTCCTCTTTTAATGATTTGCTTTCTTGAACTTTTTTCGGCACATAATCTAATAATCCCTCAAGATCATCATAAGAATAAATTATGTCTTCGATAAACTTAGTACTATTTCTATAATTAAATCTGTTACTCATAACAAACTTAAAAAAAGAGTCACCTTTGAACTTTCCTCTAATTTTTGATCTTCTATATCCAGGACTACTACTACCACCCAAAATCCAAGACACCTGTTTCCAACTTTTAAAATGTTTAGTAAAATATTTTTCTGGATTTGAGATTGCCATTTTCTGAGCAAAGTAACTTTCTCCTTTAGTGTTATGATAATTAAAATAATCCTCTTCGTTTTTAAAATGAGGTTTGGTCTGATGTTTTAAATTATAACCTTCTTTATAAATGCGATTATAACTTTTACTATATGTAAAAATTTTATATTGTTTTACAATGATTTCTTTTTTATCAGGATAAGTCGATTTATCTCCCCTTTTTAAAATATTAATTAATTCTGAACTTTTTGGTTTTTGACTAAATATTTTAGCAACTTGTGTGAACTCCATTTCCATTGCTCTGCTACAATGTTGAAAGAAGAATAAATAATATTTTTTGATATTTTTAATATAAAGACAATAATAGTCTCTGAAGATACCAAATTCATGAGGGTCTTTATGAGTATGTTTTGTATAGGTTACTTGTCCATAAAAAGTGATGTCAAAATCTTTTTTAAAATATCTAAAAAATTCACCACACTCTAAATGAACCCCCAAAAGAGACTCGACATCTCCTCTATCTTTTCCTCTAGTATTTAAAATATTATTTGTCTCAAAAAAATATTTTTTGATGTCATTATCCGTATAATTATTTTTATATTTTTTTACAAAATTATCAAAAACATGATTATTTGAATTGGAAAATTGTGAATGATTTATCTCATATTTTAATTGATCTATATCTCTAACGCTGTCTAAAATCACATCTTCAAGGAAATTAAATTCCTCTTTTTTATATTTATCCTTCGCATTTTTTAAATTTATTGAAAAGGCATGTGGATCAAAATTCTTGTAAATAAAATCTATTTCTTTCATTTTCCAATCTTAACCCTACTCCTCAATCAAATCACCTTTTGAATTGCTTTGAAATTGCTTTAAATAGTGATGAAGAGTGATGAAGGAATTTTCAAAATGTTAAGTAAATCAAGTATTATTAGAAACCAGTATGAGAATGTAATCCCCATTGTTCTCAAATAAAAATTCTAAAAGGGCAGTTTTTACTGCCCTTTTTTTTACTACAAATTTTTATTAAAAATTGTAATTCTTAAAAATATCAAAAATAGTCTACTTTTGATAATCTATTAATACAAATTTAAAAATATTTAATTTTTTAAAATATATGTTCAAAAAATTTTTTTCGTATCCAGTATTCCTAGTAATTGTATTGTCAATAATTGGCTCTCTATTTTATGGTTACTTAGTAAAATATTTTACGGCAGGAGGGCAAAAATTTATTTTTTTAAAAGAAATTATAATAACTTCTACCGAAATAACTCAGGCGGCAATTAATATGATACAATCTAAATCTTTTAATCCCAATAAACCATTAATTAGTGTCAGACACAAAGATAAAAAAAGATTTGAAAAATTTATAAATAATAAAAGAAATGCTCTTTTAATATTACCTAGATACGATCATAGTATAAGTAGATCAGTAGTTGATGTCATAGATCTAAAAAATTTTGAAACTATTCACACATATAAACACGATATTTCCGAAATGATATTACAAATTAAAAATTTAGAAGAATTCCCTAGAATTGATATAGAAGATTCTCCAATAAGATTTAGATATTTTCATCCTTTAATTTTTGATGATGGATCGTTAATAAGCTATAGCCATTATTCTGTAATGTTTAAAATTGATTTTTGTTCAAAATTAAAATGGATAAATGATGAAGAAAGATTTCATCATAGCCAAATGTTAAATCATGAAGGGAGTATATGGGTAGGAGGTCAACTTAATCCACAATCAAAACATGTAATTAAATATCAAATTAATGGTTTTGATGATGACTCAATTGTTAAAATAGATACTGATGGTAAAATACTTTTTAAAAAAAGTGTAATTGAAATTTTAATCGACAATAAAATCTTACCAAATAATTATGCATACTCATCATCAAAATCTGGGGAACTGGATCCTATTCACTTAAATGATATTGAACCTGCGCTTAATGATTCTCAGTATTGGGAACAAGGTGATGTTTTTTTAAGTATAAGAAATCAGTCTGCTATTGCTCATTATAGACCAAGTAATAATAAAATTATAAATTATATAACTGGTCCTTTTGCTCATCAACATGATGTAGATATCATATCCGATAAAGAAATTTCAATTTTCAATAATAATAGTTTTTTTGTAAATAATGAGTTTTCGGAAATTTTAATTTATAATTTTGAAACAAATGAGTTTACAAAAGTTTTAAACGATCAGCTTCAAAAAGAAAAATTTAAAACAATTTATGGAGGATTATCTCATTACTTAAAAGATGGATCTTTTATTGTTGATGAAGATGAATTTGCAAGATTAATTTTGTTTAACAAAAAGGGTGAAAAAGAATGGGAATTTATTAATAAAGATAAAAATGGAAATATTGGATTAATAGATTGGAGTAGAATTATAGAGGATGAATTTTTTATTGAAAAATTCAAATCATTAGTTGAAAATAAAAAATGTTCAAATTAATATACATAATTACTTTATTTTTTCTTACTACTTCATCGTCTTATGCATATTTAGGACCTGGACTAGGTGGAGGGGTAATAGCAGCGACCTTAGGAATTATAGTTGCATTATTTGCAGCTTTATTTGGATTAATTTGGTTTCCAATAAAAAGAATTCTTAAAAAAAGAAAAGAAAAAAAACAGAACAAAATTGATTAATCAATTATTACTAATTTTTTCAGCAATAATTATTTATGAGTTTGTAAGATTTACAAAGTTTATAACAATTGCAAAATCTAGTTTAAAAATTAATAAAAAAATTTTTAAGTTATTCGCTTATAAGAAAGTATCAGATCTAAGAAAACAAAGGCTAATATTTTATTACTCTAAATCTTTATTTATCTCTTCAATTAAAATAATTAGTATAATCGTAATTATAATTATTTTTATGTTTATTTTAAATTTATTATCTTATTCATTTTTAAATTTTGTTATTTCTATCTTTGGAATTTTTGAAATGATTGTATTTTTAATAATCTATTATCAGTTTAAAAAAAAAATTAATGCAAAACTATAGTAGTCTTCAAAAATTTCTACATGATCTTGTATTAAATAAAAAATTTATTAATAAATCTTTATATGAAATTGAAAAAATTATTTATTTAAAAAATAAAGATATTAAAAACCAATCTCATATTTTTATAAGTAGTTTGCCAAGATCCGGTACAACAAGTCTTTTGAATTTCATATATTCATCTGATCAATATGCGTCTCTAACTTATAAAAATATGCCATTTGTGCTATCTCCACATCTTTCAAAATTTTTTAACAAAAAAAATTTTTCAAAAAAGGAAAGGCTTCATACTGATGGAATAAACTATGATATTAATAGTCCCGAAGCGTTAGATGAAATATTTTTTAATAATGATGAAGAATTCATAAAAAATGAACTAGTTAACTATGTGCAACTAGTTCTGCTTTCAGAAAATAGACTTAATTATTTAAGTAAAAATAATCTCAATTTTAAAAGAATTAATTTAATCAGTTCAATATTACCTAACTCAATTTTTTTAATTCCTATTCGGGAGCCCCTACAACATGCTTATTCACTTTTTAGTCAACACAAGCACTTTAACCAATTACAAAAAAAAGATGATTTTATAAGAAGATATATGAATTATCTTGGTCATAATGAATTTGGTCTTAATCATAAACCATGGAACAGACCAATAAATTTTGATGACAATAATGATATAAACTATTGGCTAGAACAATGGACTTTATTTTATCAAAATATTCTAGATAAGTACCGATCTAGTAATAACTGCTTTTTTATAATCTATGAAAAATTAATTAATCCTAATTATATAAAATTATTTCTTGAAAAAACATGTTTAAAAAAAACTGAAACTTTAAATTTAAATTATTTTAAGAATTCTAATAAGAAAGAGATTGATATTGATTACGCAAAAAACATTTATGAAAAAGCTAAAGATATTTACCTAAATTTTAATCAAAAATTTTAATATTAAACCTCATTTTTTCATAAATCTTCATATTTATTAAGTTTTTTAAAGTTTTCAAAAAAAAAAATTAATGTATAAGAGCCACAATTTATGAATAACAATATAAGAAACATCACAATAATTGCACACGTTGACCATGGTAAAACAACTCTAATTGATAACCTAATGAAACAAAGTGGTTCATTTAGAGAAAATGAAATTGTAGATGAAAGATTAATGGACTCTGGAGAGCTTGAGAAAGAAAGAGGAATTACTATTTTAGCTAAACCAGCTTCAATAAATTGGAAAAACTCTAGAATAAATATTATTGATACTCCAGGTCACAGAGACTTTGCTGCTGAAGTAGAGAGGGTGCTTAGTATGGCAGATGGAGCATTATTATTAATTGACTCAGCAGAAGGTGTTATGCCTCAAACAAAATTTGTATTATCAAAAGCATTAAAGCAAGGTTTAAAACCAATTGTTGTAATTAATAAGTTGGATAAAGCAGATCAAAGAGCTAATGAAGTTTTAGATGAAACTTTTGATTTGTTTGTAAGTTTAGATGCTAATGAAGAACAACTAGATTTTCCAGTTTTGTATGCAAGTGGCAGGTCTGGATGGGCTGATCAAGAAGTTGACGGTAAAAGAGAGAATTTAAACCCATTATTAGATCAAATTATCAGTCATGTAAAACCAGAAGAACTAGATAAATCAAAACCTTTTGCTATGTTATCAACACTACTATATGCAGACAGTTTTTTAGGAAGAAGTTTAGTTGGAAGAATTACTCAAGGAACTGCTAAAGCTAATCAACCAATAAAGGCAATCAACCTAAAAGGTGAAAAGATTGATGAAGGTAGACTTACAAAAATTTTTAGATATGAGGGAACAAAAAAGGTTCCAATCGAGGTTGGTGAAGCAGGAGATATAGTTGTTGTAGCTGGATTAGAAAAAGCTAATGTCGCTGATACAATATGTGATTTAGAGGTAAATGAGCCAATCGCTGCTACTCCAATTGATCCTCCAACTATGTCAATTACTATTACTGTTAATACTTCTCCTTTGGCAGGCACTGAAGGGAAAAAACTTACCAGTACACAAATAAGAGATAGACTAATCTTAGAAGCTCAAAATAATGTTGGTATTTCATTTTCTGAAAATGATGAAAATGACTCATTTGTTGTTAGTGGTAGAGGAGAATTGATGTTGGAAATCTTACTCACACAAATGAGAAGAGAAGGATTTGAAATGACAGTTAGCCCTCCAAAAGTTTTATATAAAAAAGATGAAAATGGAAACAAACTTGAACCAATAGAAGAAATAACTATGGATCTTGATGAAGAACACTCTTCAAAAATTATTGACTCAATGAATAAAAGAAAAGGTAAATTGATAGAATTAAAAGATACTGGTAAAAACAAAAAAAGGTTAATATTTCATGCCCCAACAAGGGGTTTAATGGGTTACACAAGTAGATTTCTTACTCTTACAAAGGGGAATGGGGTAATTAATAGAATTTTTCATGACTATGGTTCATTTGAGGGTGAAATGGAAGGTAGAAGAAATGGTGCATTGATTTCAATGGAACAAGGTAAGGCTGTAGCCTTTGCAATATTTAATTTGCAGGCAAGAGGTGAAATGTTTGTAACCCATAATGATCCTGTTTATCCAGGTATGATAGTTGGATTATCTCCTAAACCTGGAGATATGATTATTAATGTAATGAAGGGTAAAAAATTAACCAATATGAGGACTCAAGGCACTGACGAAAACGTTACTCTTACTCCAGTTAGAAAAATGTCGATAGCTGAACAATTAAGTATGTTAAATACTGATGAGGCTCTTGAAATTACACCTCATTCATGCAGATTAAGAAAAGCTATACTAGATCCGCATGAAAGAAAAAAAAGTGAAAAATCTGGTACTGCTGCTTAATCAAATATTTTATCAACTAAAAATAAACCTAAAGCAACACAAGGACCTATTCCAAAAGCAAACAATAAAGTTCCGACTCCTACGGTACCTCCTAAATACCAACCAACACTAACAACTGTAATTTCTAAAGTTCCTCTTACTAGCGATATAGGTAAATTTGTTATTTTTTGTAATCCTATCATCAGACCATCTCTTGGACCTGCTCCTAAATTTGAAACTAAATAAATTGCCCCACCTATTCCGACTATTATCACTGAAGCTACTGCTAAAATTATCTGATAAATATAATTAGATGGAGTTGGTACAAATTTTATACAAAGATCAATCATCAATGCGATTATCAATGCATTAAATATAGTTCCCATTCCTGGTTTTTGACCTAGTGGTATCCACAGTATTAAAACTCCTATACTTATTAAAAATGTAATAGTTCCAATACTTAAATTAATATTCATAGAGATACCTTGGGCTAAAACACTCCAAGGAGAAGCTCCTGTAAAAGAAACAATTAATAAACCTTCTCCTAAACCAAACAATGTTAAACCAAAACATAAAAAAAAGAATGTGGAAAATTTAGGTCTGAAATTATATGGCTTATCTGAGCTCCAATTTACTTTAGGTATATTTTTAATTTTTAAAAACATTTTTGACAAACTACTTCTATTATTGAAAAAGTCTATTATTGTAATCGTTAAATGAAAAAATTTTTAGTACTTATTATTATATTGTTTTCCACAAATGTTTTGGCTCATATGGGCCATTATAAAAAGTATAATAAAATTGAAATGGATATTTTTAGAAATGGTGAATTAATAGGATACAATCATTATTTTTTCACAAGAAAAGGTAATCAAACAATAGTTACTAATCAAATAAAATTTTCTGTAAAACTTTTAGGAGCTACTATTTTTAAGTTAGAAGGATATGGTGAGGAAAAGTATCTAAAAGATCAATTAGTTTCTTATGACTCTAAAACTTTACAAAATAATAAAGAAAAATTTGTTAATTTAGTTTTTGATAAAGATAAAAATAAATTTAATATAAAAGGTTCTTCTTATTCAGGAGACGCATCCATTGATAATATTATAGGAAATTGGTGGAGTCATAAAATTTTGCAGGCTGAAAGTCAAATTAGTCCAATTTCAGGAAGTATAAAAGAACAAGTGGTCACTTTTGTTCGCAGCGAAAAAATTGAACAAAATGGACAAATATATGAAGTTGATCATTTTAGATTAAACTCAAAAGATATGTCATTACCTAAAGATAAACGTCTAGATTTTAATATTTGGTTTGATAAAAAAAATTCTATGATTGTTAGAGTTTCTTATTCTAGAATGGGGAATTGGGAATATCGTCTTAAAAATTTAGAGTAAATTTAATTATTTACCAGCAACAACCATTCCTTCTATCATCATAGTTGGTGAATTAGTTGAATATTCAAATTCTAAATCATTTGCTAAGGTTATATTTTGAAACATGTCCTTGAAGTTTCCAGCGATTGTAATTTCATTAATGGGATGTTTGAATTCACCATCTTCAACCAAAAAACCAGTTGCACCTACAGAATAATCACCAGTTATAATATTACTTCCATGACCAATGGTCTCAGTGATATACAAACTTTTTGAATTAGAATTTAATAGATTTTTTAAAGCAATTTTTCCATTATCGAAATAAAGATTACTGGTTCCCCCGCTCCTTCCGTTTGATTTAAGATTTAACTTTTTTCCATTATAGGTATCTATTAGATAATGTTTTAAAATTCCATGTTCAACTAAATTCAAAGTCTCCGTTTTCACTCCCTCAGAATCAAAACTTTTTGAGCCTAAACCTTTAATTATGTCAGGTTTATCATAAATATTTATCGAGCTTGAAAATATTTTTTTACCAATCATATCTTTTAAAAATGAAGTTCCTCTTGAGATGGCGGATGAAGAAATTGCACTTGCAAAAGTGCTTAGTATTCCTTTTGCGATTCTTTTATCAAAAATTATTGGAATCTTTTCACTTCCAATTTTTTTTGGATTTAATTTTCTGATAGTGTTTTTAACGGCCGCTTTTCCTAATTCTTCTGCACTTTTAATATCATCATAGTGACATTTAAGAGTATATTCATAATCTCTCTCCATACTTTTATCATCTTTAGCAACAGCAACACTAGATGCTACAAATGATGAAGTTTTAAAACCTTTACAAAAACCATCACTATTAGCTAAAATAAAATTTGATTTGTCTTCTGTAAAACTAGACTCTGTGTTTATTATTTTTTTGTCACCTGAAGCAGAATTTTCTAATATTGATAAATATTTAATTTTGTCATCATTCTCAATATGAGTATCATCATATAAATTTAACTCTTTAATTTCTTGAGCAAGCAAATCTTTATCAGGAAGCGCATTAAATTCATCCTCTGGAGTATTTTTTGTAGTTTCAATACATTTTTCAATTAATATATTTAAGTTATCTTGTAATAAATTTGATGAAGATATAGATGATTTTTTCTTTCCTATGTAAGTAGATATATATACACCTAGATTGTCTGATCTATTAGACTCATCTAGCTTTTTATTCCTAAAATTTACAGTCTCAGAAATAGAGCTGCCTACATTTATACTTACTTCTGTAGCACCTAATTTTTTAGCTAAGTCTAAACAATAAGAAGCTTTATTTTCTAAATATTCTTGATCTTTAACCATTTATAGTTTTGTGCCGCCAACTGTCATCTTGTTTATTAATATCGAAGGTTGGGCAACTCCAACGGGGACACCTTGTCCGGCTTTTCCACAAGTTCCAATACCTGGATCGAGCATCATATCATTACCTACCATTGAAACTTCTTTTAAAATTGATGGACCATCACCTATAAGTGTTGCTCCTTTAATAGGAGATCCAATCTTGCCATTTATTATTTCATACGCTTCTGTACAATTAAACACAAATTTTCCAGATGTAATATCAACTTGGCCACCGCCAAAGCTGACAGCAAAAATTCCTTTATCCACAGATTTAATCATTTCGTCTTGTGTTTGTTTGCCGCTTAACATCATAGTATTTCTCATTCTCGGTAGAACAATATGTCTAAAATTTTCCCTTCTACCACTACCAGTAGATTTAGTTTTCATTAATCTGGCATTCAATCTATCTTGCATAAAATTTTTCAAAATTCCGTTTTCTATTAGTACAGTTTTTTCCGTAGGGGTTCCCTCATCATCTATTGTGAGACTTCCTCTTCGATTATCTAAAGTACCATCATCAATAATTGTAACACCTTCGCTCGCTACTTTTTCACCCATCAAATTGTGAAACGCAGAGGTTTTTTTTCTATTAAAATCTCCCTCTAAGCCATGACCTACAGCTTCATGAATTAAAATTGCTGGCCAACCAGGTCCTAAAACTACTTTCATTTCCCCTGCCGGTGCTGGCTTGCTCTCTAAATTTACAGAAGCTATTCTTAAAGCTTCATCACATACATTTTTCCAGTTATCTTCTTTAAGATAAGCATCATAAGATTGCCTTCCTCCAACTCCATATACTCCTGTCTCTTTTCTTCCATTTTTTTCAAGCATTACAGATACATTAAACCTAATTAAAGGACGTGTATCAGTTAATGTATCACCACCAGATCTAATTATTTCTATAGACTTTTGTTCTCCACTAAAATTAGCAGTAACTTGTTTAACATTATCATCTTTGGCTCGTAAGTATTTATTTACCTCATTCAAAATTTCAACTTTTTCATTAAGAGTTTTTTGTATTATGGGATTAATATTATCATAATATTTTTTGTTAGATTTAGGAATAAAATGATTATAAGTGCCCTTAGTGGAATTTAATGTTGATTTTAGATTGTTTGAAGATTGTATTAATGAATTCTTTGATATTTCATTTGAATGAGAATAAGCCACTACTTCGCCTGATACTGCTCTAAATCCAAAGCCCAGATCTGAATTATAGCTAGAATTTTTTATCTTATTATCATCCAATATTATAGACTCTGATTTTGAGTTTTCTAAGTATAACTCACCATCATCACATTTTTTTAATGTATCAGAGATTATATTTTCTGCATCATTTCGAGATAAATCAGATTTTTCAAAGAAATCACTCATAAAAAATATACATATGCTGTTTGAGATAATTTTCAACTGGTGTATTTTACGCATGTACATAAATTAATTTAGTTAATAATTATTTACTAAAATGAAAGTTTATTTCAATAATTCCTGTAAAATCTGCAAGGCCGAGATTGATTTATATAAAAAAGAAAAAATTCAGGAAATTGACTGGATAGATATAACTAATAATGATTTAGCGGAAAAAGAAACATCTAAAAATAACAAAGAATTATTACGAAGACTTCATGTAAAAGATGGTGAAAAAATTATTCAAGGTGCAGAAGCATTTCTTGCATTGTGGAAAAAAATACCAAAATATAAATTTCTATACAATTTTTTTAGATTACCAATAATTTTTAATTTATTTTCATTTGGATATGAAATAGTAGCTTTTATTCTATATTTAAAAAACAAAAAACAATTGAGGAATTAATTAAAAAAAAATAATAAAAATTTACTTAATAACGACATGGAAGATATAAACATAACTAGAACTATAGAATACATAAATAAAACGATTTTATTTTTTTTTCTTCTAAGTCTTACAAAGTCTTTATCATCTAAATCAGAAATGTCCCTCTCACCTATAACGGGATAATCGTAACTAAATCGCCAGGTGCTATCTCCAAGTCTAGTGTCTAAATTGTTATAATATGTTATCCACGCAAGAATATATTTTAAAATCAAGTAAAGAATTATGAGAAAAGTAGTGCCTAAAATCATTAATGATAATACCTAATAAAAAAAAACATTAATTGTTATTTTTGTCTCTTTTTCTTGAAATAAGTTGTGTTAAAGAATCAACCATCGTGTCTGAAGCTTTAAATATATCAGAACTCCTAAACTCGTGTGAAATATTTTTTTCTGGATTTGTTTTGTCTTCAATCACAATACCTTCTTCTGGTGAATTATTTTTTATATAAATTAACAATAGCCACTCTTCATCTTCAGACTCATCCCATCTGATAAAGATCTCACCTGTCTCAAATCTTCGATCAATACAACGAAAAATGGACATATTTCGGGTAACATGTCTTTTATTTAATTGAAATACTAAACTACTTGCACTTCTATAAAAACTTTCCAAAGCAAATTCAATTTTTTGTCTTGCTAAAGTATATTCCTTCTCTTTTAATAATAATGTTTCTCTATCCTCATCACCTTGAAGTTTTACTCCTAAAGCTTCAACTCTTTCTTTAATCTTCTGATCTCTAATAATCCGGTATTTCTGTTTAAGTTTGTCAATTCTTTCTTGTAATCCCGAATAGTCTTCTCTTTTTTCTCTTAAAGAAATTTTTTCAAGTCTCTCTAACTCTTTAACTTCTCGAATTCTAAATTTTTCTATTTGTTTATCTAATCTTAATTGTTTTAAAAACTGTTTCTGTTTTTCTGCTTGCTCAATTCTTAAAAGTGCCTGTTCTTTTCTTAAAAATAATTTTATGTCTTTTGTTCTTTGTTTTTCTAATCTGATCTCATCTTTTAATGCTTGCTCTTTTAATTTTGCTATTAAAGTTTCTTTTTCTTTCTTTTGTTTTTCAATTACAATTTTTTCTTTTCTTTCATTTTCAATCTTTTCTAATTTAAGCCTTCTTTTTTCATCATCTTTTAAAATTTTATAATTTGAAATTGTTTCTGAAATTTTATCAAAAAATCCTTGGATATATTTCTCTAATGTAAAATTAATTTTAAACTTTAATTTTGGCTTTAAAGATAGTTGTAGTTTAACTAATTTTAAAATTAAATTCTCTTTTTGAACTCTCTTAATCTTTGAAATAATCGTTTTTTTTTTAATATTTTTTAATTTTCTTTTTTTAGTCTTATTAATTTTTTTATTATAAATTTTTTTTATTTTTTTTGTTTTTTTTGTTTTTTTTATTTTTTTTATTTTTTTAGAATTTTTTTTTAATCGTTTTGATTTAAATATTTTTTTTACAAATCTTTTATTTTTTTTAGATTTTTTTTGTTTTTTTTTCATTTTAAAAGAAGTCTATTTCTATCAACAATTTATTGATAAATATAGTCTCTAGTCGCAGGAGTTGCCGTATAATTTTTTGTAAGTTGAAATTGATAAACAACTTGATCACCCCACTTGAATGCCATTTCACATCCAGTAAGATAAAATTCCCACATTCTAAAAAATTTTTCATCAAACATTTCGATGATCTTCTGTTTATTTTTAATACAATTTTCTTTCCAATGTCTTAAAGTATGTGAATAATGAAGTCTCAAAACCTCTATATCAGTGACAACTAAGCCAGCTTTTTCAATGGGAGTTGTTACTTCACTTAAGCTTGGAGTATAACCCCCTGGAAAAATATATTTTGTTATCCATGGATGTGGGTCCCTTGGTGGGTTGACTGATCCTATTGTGTGTATTAATGAAATACCATCTTCTTTTAATAAATTTTCTATTTGGTGAAAAAACTTTTTATAAAATTTTCTTCCAACGTGCTCAAACATTCCGACACTTACAATTCTATCAAATTTTTCATTAAGCTCTCTATAATCCATTAATTTAAATTTAATCTGATTTTCTAAATTCATTTCTTTTGCTTTTTTTGTACAATAATCAATTTGGTTTTCAGACAATGTTATTCCAGTAACCTCACATTTTGCACTTTTAGCTATATCAATTGCTAATGAACCCCAACCACAACCTATATCTAAAATCTTTTGGTTAGGCTTAATATCTAGTTTTTTTATTATGTGTTGAATTTTATTATTTTGCGCTGTTTCTAAACTATCATTTTCATTTTTAAAGTAAGCACAAGAATATTGTCTCTTTGGATCTAAAAATAAATCATAAAGATCATCTGAAATATCATAATGATGAGATACATTCATTTTAGATTTTTTAATAAAATTGAAGTTTGTTAAATATCTATATGATCCTCTAAGTCTATTAATCAAATAACTAAAAAAATTTAGATCACCTCTTCCAAAATTCATTAGTGCTAAATTTAAAAAATCAGTAAGAGTTCCATTTTCTATTATTATTTCACCATCTGTATAAGCTTCACCAAAATATAAATCTGGATGAAGTAATAGTTTATAATGAAGACTCTTATTTAAAATTTTTAATTTTATAGGGTTTTTTCCTGGATCACCAATAATATAATCTTTTGAATTAGCATCTGTTAAAATAAAACCATCTTTTTTAAAAACCTTATTTAAAAAACTTGCAAGTTTCATGCTAGGCCGCCAAAGATGATTTAGTTGTGAAATTTAAATCCTTTAAAGTATCTATCAAATCTTTTTCGTCAATTTTATTTAAAAGACTTAAAGGAGGTAAAATGTTTTTATAAATTTCATTATCTTGAGAATAAAAAGTGTGTAATCCAGAGATTAAGTTAAATTTATCGAAAGCAGTTCTTATGTTACATAATTTTTTATTAAATGATTGCTCTTTACCTGAATGGAAATCATCATAAACCTTTCTAGATATTTCAGCCGTTACATTACATGTGGCTGTGATTATTCCTGAACATCCTAATTGTAAGCCCTTTAATAATTTTAACTCTGACCCAGGAAATATTGAAAAATTTTCTAATTTTAAATTTTCAAATAAATTATATGAGCTATCTTTTACACCTACTATTTGACTAGGAAATTTTTTTACAAGTTCTTTTACACAATCTATACTAAATTTATATCCACACAGCTTCTCAAAATTATAAAGAATGATCTTACTTTCTGGAATGGATTCTATTATTCTTGTATAAAATTCTATAACCTCAGAGTCTCCATATTTATAATAAGCAGGAGGCATAATTAAAAATTTGTTAAAATTTAATGAACTTGCTATTTTCATAAAATTAATTGTTTCACCTAAAGAATTTAGACCTGTGCCAATTAAATGTTTATCTTTATATTTGCTTCTAGAAAGTTTATTTAACAAATCAATTTTTTCAGAAATAGATATTAATTGAGATTGTCCCGTGCTTCCAAATATTGCTGTTCCATGACATCCTTGATCTATCAATTTTTCAGCATGATTTATTGTTTTTTCAATATTTAGGCTCAAATCAGAATTAAGAACTGACATAGTAGCTGCAAAAATTCCACTTATTTTTGTCATAATAAAAATTTATATAAAAAATATACTTAGTAAAGTTTATAAATACCATATGAAAATATTAGCAGTTCAAAATAGAATGGGAATTGGAGATACTATTATTTTTTTACCTTTTATAAAGGCTTTATACAAAAAATTTAATTCTCCAATCAGCTTACTTGTTAAAGAAAGCTCAAAAGCTAATCAATATTTACACCAAACAAAATATATCGACAAAATTCTTCTTCTTGAGAGAGACAACAAAAGTAATAATAGACATGGTGGTTTTTTTGGAAGTATTAATTTAATAAAAGATTTAAAAAAACAAAATTTTGACAAAATTTTTATTTTTAATTCATCTTTTAGATTTTATTTAATCTCAAAGTTTTCTGGAATTTCTGAAATTTATCAATATCCGTTATTTAAAAAAAAAAATCAACACGTCACTGATGCCCCAAGAAATTTTATTAAAGATAAGTTAAATTTAGAAGTTAATGAAGATCCTGAAATTCAAATTGATGAGGAATTAAATTCAGAATGGATTAGAAAGTTTCAAATAAATAAAAACGAAATGAATATACTTTTTGGTGTAGGAGGTTCTGGACCTACTAAAAGGATTCCAGCAAAAACATTTTTAAGTGTAATGGATAAAATTTCAAAAATTAAAAAATGTAATTTTTTTCTTGCTGCAGGTAAAAATATTGAAGAGCAAAATATAATTAGAGAGATTCTTGAGTCTAGGTATAAAAATTATTGTATACCTTTAGATAATTTTTCAATTAAGGATACTTTACCAATCATAAAAAAATGTAATTTATCTGTTTGCAATGACTCAAGTTTTAGTCATTTATCTGCTGCACTAGGAATTAAAACAATAACCCTAATGGCAGATACACCTTTAATTTATGGAAATTATAGTTCTAAAATGTTTCCAATTATCCCTGATGGTGAAAAGACAGTTACTCATGATACACTTGGAAAAGAAAAAATTAATCCCCAAAAAATATATAACAAAATTTTAGAAATTATAAATTAAGAAATTTCATTCAAAACTATATCTTTAGCTTCATTTACAATCGAAGATAATCGAGAAGTCTCTGGAGAAATATCTGGATGAATCTTCTTTTGTATTTTTATATAAGCTTTATTTACATCCTCTTTTGTAATCTTTTTATTTTGATCTAAATTTAAGATTTTATAAGCCTCAGAAACAGATATTGAAGATAAATTATTAGAATTTGATTTATTAAAAGAGAATCTTCCAGATCTTCTTAAGGTTTGCAAAAGTCTAAAAAGAGATATTAATTGGAAAATTGACAGTCCTTTTAACTTCAAAAGTGCCAGACTGGCTAAAGTAAGTGGTAAGGTTAATAAGAATCTACCGCCTATAGCAAATAAAATTGCCAAAATGATTAGACCTACAATTAATAAAAATCTGAGACCTTTTGATATTTTTTTTGATGAAATATTACTTATGAATTTCAAGACCAAATAAAAAATTGCTAATATTACTAGTGTATAAATTATTATATTCATATATCTGTATTTCTAATGAAAGTACCACAACTTAAAAAGAAACTAGAGTTAAAATCTTGTCACAATATAACATGGGAAGACAATTATAGCTGGGTGCATCAAAAAAACATTCTTGAAGTTCTTAAAGATAGTTCAAAATTAATACCAAATGTAAGAAAATATCTTGAAGAGGAGAATAGATATACAAAATATAATTTGAGAGATACAAAAGAATTTCAAAGAAAATTATTTAATGAAATTAAAGGTAGAATAAAATTAGATGATGAATCATTAGCATTTAAAGATAAACAATATGAATATTGGGATAAAACAACAGCAAAAGGAAATTACTCTATCAAACTTAGAAAAAAGATTGGTTCTAATAAAATAGAAGAATTCTGGAATGGAGATAAAGAAAAAAAAAAATTGAAAACAGAGTATTTTGGTATTGGTGATTTAGAAGTCAGCAATAATGATGAATATTTGGGTTATTCATTAGATTTAAAAGGTTCAGAATATTTTACAATATATGTAAGAGATATTTCTTCAAAAAAATTAATTACTGAAAAAATTGAAGAAACTAGTGGGAGTATTACCTTTAGTTTAGATGATAAATATATATTTTATTCTAAACTTGATAAATTTCATAGACCTAGAAAAATCTTTAGACACAAAATAGGGTCTGCAAAAAAAAACGATGAACTTATTTTTGAGGAAAAAAGTGATGCATTTACAGTTGGAATAAGTTTAAGTGCAGATGAGAAATATTTTTTTATTACAACATCAGATCACAATACATCTGAACAATACTATTTTACAGTAGATGAAAAAAATCCAAAACCAAAATTAATTAAAAAAAGAAAAAAAGGGGTAATTTATTCTGTCACTTCTTGGAAAGATTATTTTTATTGCCATACCAATGAAAATGCAGAAGACTTCAAAATTGAAAAATGTAAAAATTTATTAAAACAAAATTGGGAAGTTTATATTGCTCCTAAAAATGAAGTTCTTATTGGTGGATTAATATTTTTAGATAATTGGATTATCAGAGCAGAAAAGTCAGATGCTCTGAGTAAATTATTTGTTAAAAATAATATTACAGGAATAGAAGAAGAATTAATTTTTTCAGATGAAAAAGTTATTGTGCCTGGTATTTCATTAATTCAAAGAGATAAAAATACTGATTTGGTGCATTTATCTTATTCTTCTCCCAAAACCCCAGGTAAAACATATTTGTATAATTTAAAAACAAAGGAAAAAAAATTAGTTAAAGAGCAAGAAATTCCCTCTGGTCATAATCCAGATGATTATATCGTCGAAAGATTAGAATGTCCTTCTCATGATGGAAGGTTAATTCCAATTACGATAACAAGACATAAAAAAACAAAAATTGATGGGTCAGCAAATTTGCTTTTATATGGTTATGGATCATATGGAAGTTCTATGTCACCAGATTTTTCATCAACTAAATTTAGTTTAATTGATAGAGATATTATTTGGGTAACAGCCCATATTAGAGGAGGTATGGAAAGAGGAATGAAATGGTGGAAAGAGGGAAAACTTCTAAATAAAAAAAATACATTCGAGGATTATATTGCTGCAGGAAGATATTTGATTGAAAAAAGATACACCTCTAAATCAAAAATAATTGGTTATGGAGGATCAGCAGGTGGATTATTGATGGGCGCAGTGGTAAATCAAGCATCTGAATTATTTTTAGGAGTTATAATGGCAGTACCTTTTGTGGACTCATTGACAACTAATTTAGATCACTCACTTCCACTAACGATTGGAGAGTTTGATGAATTTGGTAATGCTAAAGATAATAAAGAACATTTTAAATATATTTTGTCTTATTCTCCTTATCACAACATAAAAAAAATGGATTATCCTCATATTTTAATTACTACTAGTTTAAGTGACAATAGAGTCCTTTTCGATGAGCCTACAAAATTTACAGCTAAACTTAGAGATTACAAAACTGATAATAATCTTCTTTTACTTAAAACTGAAATGAATGCAGGTCATGGTGGAAAATCTGGGAGAGACGGAGCTATAGAAGAAGTTGCATTTGATTATGCTTTTATTCTGAAAATATCAAATAAAATTTAATTATCTTACTTGAAAACTTTAAATTAATTACCATATGTGTGGGGTAAGTCGCCTTATGGGGCTTGCAAAAAATAAACTTGCTTAACAAAGGAGAATATTATGACAAGTAAAGATCTATCTATATTTAACTCTCTAAGACCTTTCTCAATTGGATTTGATGATATGTTTGACCAATTTGAGAATATGCTTGGTAATGGTGCTTTGACGATGCAGTCAAACTATCCACCATACAATATCAGAAAAACTGGCAAGGACAATTATGCAATAGAAGTTGCTTTAGCAGGTTTTAATAAAAAAGATGTTGAAGTTGAGTTTGAAGATAATTTATTAACTGTAAGAACCAAACAAATTGATAAATCTGATGACAATAATGTTGATGGTGAAATTATCCACAAAGGTATATCTCAAAGACAATTTGCAAGATCATTTACTATTGCTGATGATGTAAAAGTCAATGATGCTGAACTTAAAGATGGTCTTTTAACAATATCTTGTGAAAGAATTGTCCCAGAGCATAAAAAGAAAAAATTTATTCAAATTAAATAATTCATAAAAATTTCTTGTGGGGATTATTCCCCACAATTTCAAATTTAAACTGTTTGTCTAAATACATCCACTAGAAGTAAAGCTGATTATAATATTGTCTTGATTTACTTCAAACTTTCTTTCACAAGATATTCCGTATTTTTTTGATTTAAAAACAATAATTTTATTTCCTTTTTCACTAATGAAATCTTCATTGGGTTTTCCTAGCTCCATTTTTAATTCATTAATTTCTTTTCCAACAAATTTTCCATACTTCAGATTTTCTTTTTCAGCAACAGCATCGGATTTTTCTTTTATTGTTTGACAACCCACTAGAATAAAAGAAGCTAATATAAAAAGGATAAACTTTCTAAATTTCATACATATTTTATATCATGAAATTTTAATGATTAATTAACCTCAAAGTTGTAAATTTTATTAAAATAGTAACAATTCATAGTATTTTACCAAAGTCCAAAAAGATTTTTCAATTAGAATCAACTACTGTACTTAAAAATGGAGGTCTAATGTTAGATAATTACTTTAACTATAAAAAACATAAGACAGATTTTAAAACTGAGGTCATTGCAGGAGTTTCGACGTTCCTAACAATGGCTTATATAATGTTTTTAAATCCTGTCATACTTGCCGACGGTGGTTTTGATTTTGGTGGTGTTTTTACAGCAACAGCTCTTGCGGCAGCATTAGCATGTTTTATTGCTGCATTTTACGCTAAAACTTGGCCAGTTGGACTTGCACCAGGAATGGGGATAAATGCTTTTATCGCTTATGGTGTCTGTTTAGGAATGGAATATACACCAGCAGAAGCACTCGGTGCTGTATTGGTTGCGGGTGTAGTTTTCTTAATAATTTCATTAACGCCGCTTAGAGCCTGGCTAATAAACTCTATTCCAAAAAGTTTAAAACTTGGAATTGGAGCTGGGATTGGTCTTTTTCTTGCAATCATCGGTTTTCAACTTATGGGGCTAACCGCAGATGATCCTGTTGTTCTTGTGAAGCTTGGGGATGTTTCTAACCCTATGTTATTACTAGGTGCTGGTGCATTTATTTCAATGATAGTTATGGAAAAGATGAAAATTAAAGGAAACATAATTATTGGAATAATTTTATTTAGTGCAATCGCATGGGTGACTGGTTTAGCAAAATTTAATGGAGTTGTTTCATCTCCACCACCTATGACACACTTAATGACTTTTGATTTAGGTGCTGCATTAAGTGCATCGATGGTAACCGTAATTTTTACGTTATTCTTTATTGACTTTTTTGATACCGCTGGAACATTAACAAGTGTTGCAAACGTAGCTGGAAAAGTTGGACCTGACGGAAAAATTAAAGACATCGATAAAGCTATGCTATCAGACAGTGTTTCTACTGTTGCTGGAGCTGTGATGGGAACATCAACAGTTACAACATATGTAGAGAGTGCTGCAGGAGTAAAAGCTGGTGGAAGAACAGGAATGACATCACTTGTGATAGGAATTCTTTTCTTAGCATGTTTGTTCTTCAGTCCACTAGCAACATCACTTCCTAAAGAGGTCGATGCTGCTGCATTAATTTATATTGCAACTTTATTTGTAAGAAATGTTACGGATATTAGTTGGGATGATGCGGCTGAAGCAGGTCCCGCAGTTCTTGCAATGATAGCAATGCCATTTACTTATTCTATCTCAAATGGAATAGCTTTGGCATTTGTATCTTATGCTTTAATTAAGATTTGTACTGGTAAATTTGGTGAAACTAGTCCAGCAATATGGGTTATTGCTGCACTAAGTGTAGTTAGTTTCTTAGTAGCGTAAAATATAATTAAAAAAAAGGGCGGCTTTTAAGTCGCCTTTTTTTTTATTTTTGATGTTTTTTTTTAATTTCTTCGATTCTAATTTCTTCATAAATTTCGAAAGGTTGGACAATCCAAGGGTCAGCATCCAATCTTACGGCACAGAAATCTGGTTCAAATGTAGATTTATTTTTCTTCCAAAGAGTTGCTGTTTTTATATCTTCTATCTTTCCTTTTATCGGTCCATATTTTTTTAACCAGTCGATACTTTTATTAAAAGTAATTCCTGTATCAGATAAATCATCACATAATAAAATTCTTCCACCCATATTAGGTGCTATAGAACTCATTTCTCTTGAAAATACTATATCTCCCTGTTCATCCTCCACCCCTTTTCCGCTGTAGGATTCAACTGCAAGATAAGCACATTTCAATTTAAAAATTCTACTTAATACGTCTATCATGGGAGCAGCACCTCTCATGATTCCAATTAATATTGTTGGCTTATAATTACTTTCTTCTATTAGGATAGCTAATTTTTCGACAGTACTATTATAGTCATCCCAGTTAACAATTAATTTTTCTGACATTTTTTATTAATCAATTTTTGAATATAAATATTACTGTAGCCAGTATTATCAAAGCAATTATTGATGTAAATAGAATACTAGGATTATTAATTTTTCTACCTCTTAAGTTAAAGTAATGTCTTGCTAGTGCAGAAATAATTCCAATTAAGCATAAAATTAACCAGTTATATTTATGATAAACTAAAAAGCTATAATGACCAGATAGCATAATAAATAACACCAAAAAAGTTGAGTAATTATTATGTATTGACCTTTGTTTAGCAGCCAAAGACAAGCTCATGTCAAATTTTTTATTTTTCTTGCTACTATTAATTATATTCATTTGATTAGGAATTATCACTGTAAAAACATTTGCAAACATGTTTGTTCCAATAATCAAACCAACACTTAAAAAAGCAAATTTTGCCCCAAAAATTTTTGTAAGACCAAATGATAAAAAACCTAATAAGATTAGTATAATAGATAGAAATAAAAAATTATTTTTTATGAGATTAGATTTACATAAAAAATCATAAATAATCCAAGAGATAATTAAAGACAAAATAGAATAAGAAATTGCTGTTAATGGAGATATAATTAAAACTTTTTTATCAACCATTAATATACCAGAATTATAATAATATATAACAGCTAATAAAAGTATTCCTGTAATAAAAGTTAAATAACTTTGCCATTTAAAAATTACAAGTTGATTTAGATAAGTTTTATCTGGTGAAGTTTTTAATCTTGAGAGCTTGTAAAAAAAACCTGAGTGCATTAAATATCCTTCACCATCAATATCTTTTGAACTGATTTTTTTATTCAATCTATTGTCTAAATAATTAAATAAAAAACTATTTCCAACCCATAATATTGCAAATAATACATGCCCCCATCTTAGTATTGCCTCTGACCACTTAAGTGCGTAAGTAAAAGCTTCCATTAATATTTAATTTTATCCTCTTTATTTTGCCAAATTTTAAATGCTTCGAGTGCCTCATTTCTATTCATTTGTTTCATTTTAATTTTTCTTTGATCTATTTCTTTAATTATTTCTGAATAAATTAATGAGTCATCAAAATCTATATCTTTTGCATCCATTCTTGTATTTGCATAATAAATATTATCAACATGAGACCAGTAAATTGCTGATAAACACATAGGACATGGTTCGCAACTTGTATAAAGATCACAGCCTTTAAGAAAAAAATTGTTTAATTCTTTGCAAGCATTTCTAATCGCAACTATTTCAGCATGAGCAGTTGGATCATTATTTGCTGTTACCTGGTTATGACCTTCAGCAATTATTTGATTATCTTTAACAATAACACAGCCGAAAGGGCCACCTTTGGATTTTGCACTTTGTATTGAAAGCTCTATAGCTCTTAACATAAATTTTGAATTATTTTTCATAAAATCAAATTATATTTTTTAATTTTTTTATACTCAATAATATTTTTTCTGGCGTCGCTGGGGCATCAATATTAGGAATTTTTTCATAATTTGATATTGAGGCTATCGCATCTTTAATTGCAAAGAAAACACTCATAGCAAGCATTAAAGGCGGCTCTCCAGTTGTTTTGGCTTTATTAACAACTCTCTCAACATTTAAACCTTTTTTGAATATTTCAACATTAAACTTTTTAGGCATATCGCTTACTGCTGGTATTTTATAAGTTGAAGGAGAAAAAGTTGTAATCTGCCCGTTTGATTTCCAGTTTAATTCTTCAATTGTTAACCAGCCCTGACCTTGAACAAAACCACCTTCTATCTGACCTAATTCAAGAGCTGAATTAATGGGTTTTCCTGCATCATGTAAAATATCAACTCTTTCTAATACATTTTCGCCAGTAAGTGTGTCTATTGTAACTTCAGAAACAGCCGCACCATAACAAAAATATAAAAAAGGTCTTCCTTTAAATCTTTTTTTATCAAAATTTATTTTTGGAGTTGAATAAAAACCTGAAGAAGAAAGGGATATTCTATTTAAATAAGCTTCTTGAATTATATTTTTAAATTCAAAATTTTGATTACCAAATATTATATGTTGATCCCTATACTCTGCCTGATAATTATAAATTTTATATTTCTTTTTTATAAACTTTTCTAAATTAAATTTTATTTTTGATACAGCATTAAGTGCTGCAGCGCCATTAAGGTCGGTCGTTGAGGAAGCTGCACTTGCTGAAGTATTTGGAACCTTAGAAGTATTTGTTGATGAAATATGAACTAAATTGTAAGGTAATCCAAACGAATTAGCTACAAGTTGTGCTATTTTAGTATGTGTTCCCTGGCCCATTTCTATTCCACCATGATTTAAATGTACACTTCCATCAGTATAAATATGAACTAATGCACCGGCTTGATTTAAATGGATTGTAGTAAATGAAATTCCAAATTTTACTGGTGTAATCGCTAAACCTTTTTTTTTATACTTATTTTTTTTATTATATTTTTTAATTTCTAAGTATCTTTTTTTATAATTTGATGTTTTTTCCAACTTTTTAAATATTTCATTGATAACATTATCTTGAAGACTCATTCCATAATGAGTTATATTTTTTTTATTATTTTGATAAAAATTTTTTTTCCTAACTTCAATTGGATCTTTTTTTAAATATCTTGAAATATTATCTATAATATTCTCAATAGCCATCATTCCTTGATTTCCACCAAAACCTCTAAATGCCGTTGAGGTAGGAATATTTGTCTTACATAAATAATTAGTTACCTCTATATCTGAAATATAATATGCGTTATCTAAGTGAAGTAATGCTCGTTCGTTGATAGCAACTGATAAATCAGGAGACATTCCACAATTTGAAGATAAATTTATTTTTAAACCTTGGATAACACCTTCGTTATTAAAACCAACTTCATATTCAGATAAAAATTCATGTCTTTTACCAGTTAAAATTATGTCTTCATCTCTATCTAATCTTAATTTAATTGGTTTACTTGTTTTTTTTGCCAATAAGGCGCAAATGCAAGCAGTCATGAAATTTGTTTCTTTACCTCCAAATCCGCCTCCAATCCTTCTAACTTCAACATTTATAGAATTGCTTTTTTGATTAAACATTTTTGCAATTAATTGTTGTGTTTCGGATGGATGTTGCGTCGAGCTATATACTAAAAAATTATCATCTTCTTTAGGAATTACAAAAGCAGCTTGACCTTCTAAATAGAAATGTTCTTGGCTTCCTGTTGTAAAATATCCTTTTAAATTATTTTTTGAAAATTTAATTTTTTTAGATGGATTTCCTTTTTTAATTTTTCTTGGCTTAAATAAAAATTGATTTTTATTTAAAGATTCTTTGATAGTAATTATTGGCTCTAAATCACTATATATAATTTTAGCTTTTAATACTGCTTTTCTTGCCAACTCAGTAGAAGTAGCAGCCACAGCAAATAATGGCTGACCATAAAACTCTACTTTATTTTTTGGAAATATAGGGTCTCCATCAAAAACTGGTCCAACATCATTTCTTCCAGAAATATCTTTATGAGTAACAACTGAAATAACACCTCTACTTTTAAAAACTTCACTTAAATCGATCTTTTTAATTATCGCGTGTGCTTTTTTACTTAAACCAATTGCCCCATATAAAGTACCTATTGGTTCATTGATATCATCTGTATATTCAGCGTAGCCACTAACATGTTTATAGGCACTATCGTGAGGTCTAATTTTTTCAATATAGTCTTCCTTACTCATTTAAATAACTCTAGTTAATTTTTTTGTATTTATTTCAACAAAACATTTAATTAATAAATTTTTAGCTACTTCAAGCCTATATTCTTTACTAGCTCTCATATCACTAATAGGTTCAAAATCTTTATCTAAATAATCTTTTGCTTTAATAAATGTACTAATTTTTAACGGTTTATTTTTAAGAATTTCTTCACAAGCTTTTGCTCTTTTTGGTACTGCCGCCATTCCTCCATACGCAATATATACTTTTTTGATTTTATTGTTATTAATCTCGAAATTGAATGATCCACATATTGATGAAATATCATCATCAAATCTCTTTGATATTTTAAAAGCTTTAAAAATATTTTTCTTAAATAAAGGTATTTTAATTGAATAAATAAATTCATTTTTTTTAAGTTTAGTTTTTCTATAACCAGTAAAAAAATTATTGATTGGTAATAGTTTTCTTTTATTAAGACCTTGAATAACAATGTCTGCCTTTAAAGATAATAAAATCGGCAATGTATCACCAATTGGTGAGGCTGTAGCAATATTTCCACCAATAGTACCTACATTTCTTATCTGAACAGATCCATATCTTTTTAATATGGTATAAAAATCTGGATAATATTTTTTAATTTTATTTTCAAATTTAATTAATGAAGTTGCCGCCCCAACTTCAATATAATTTTTATTTATTCTTATAAAATCTAATTCTTTTATTTCTTTTAAGTTTACTATACATGAAATCTCTTTTCTTTCCTTTGTTACTTTTAAAGATAAATCTGTACCTCCAGCAAGAAAATTTAAATTTGGATTTTTTTTAATTATACTTTTTAAATCATTTATTGTTTTAGGGGAAAAAAACTTTTTATTCTCTGAATTGATAAAAGTATTTTTTGGATTAATCTTTTTTAAAAGTTTAATAACTTTTCTTTTATTTTTACTAAATACATCTTTTTTTTCTACTTTGTTTAAACTTTTGGCTGCATCAATTATTGGTCTATATCCTGTACAACGACATAAATTTCCTGAAATAGAATCTTTTATTAATTCAGTTTCATACTTTTTATTATTTTTAAACATTGAAAACAAAGACATTACAAAACCAGGAGTGCAGAAACCACATTGTGAGCCATGAAATTTAACCATTGCATCCTGTACCGGGTGTAGACTTCCATTATTAGAGATTAAATCTTCAACAATCAAAAGTTGTTTTCCATTTAAAAATGGAACGAATGAAATACAAGAGTTTATAGAACTATATTTTATTTCACCTTTAACTAACTCACCAACAACAACAGTACATGCACCACAACCACCTTCAGCACATCCCTCTTTTGTACCTGTTTTTTTTAAATCTGATCGTAAATAATTTAGTATTGTTTGATTAGGATCAGGACTATCGATCTCTAAAATTTTATCATTTAATAAAAATTTAACAGTGCTAGATATCACTTAACTACCTCTATAAGTAGAATAGCTCCAGGGTGAAATCAATAAGGGTACGTGATAATTTTCTTTATTGTTAGAAATACCAAATCTTATAATCACATCATCAAGAAATGGTAGTTCGTTATTTTTTATTATGTTTTTAAAATAATCACCAATAAAAAAAACCAACTCATATTTTCCAGATTTAAATTTATCATTCTCCACTAATGGCTGATCTGTTCTTCCGTCATTATTTAAAACTATTGAGTTGATTTTTTCTTTATTTTCTCCATTCAAAAAAAATAAATCAACTTTAATTCCTTTTCCTGGTTTTCCAGAATAAATATCTAAAACATGAGTTGTTAATTTAGTCATAACTTATTTTATCTACTATACAAAAATTACATAATAAATATATTAAAACATTTAGTAAGAGATTTAATGGAATTTACAAAAAAACTAAACTCACTATCTAAAACTGATTTTACATCTACTTTTGGAAGTGTATTTGAAAAATCAGAATGGATAGCAAATGAAGTTTTTAAACTGAAACCTTTTAAAAATTCAAAAGATTTGATTGAGAAAATGATAAATATTTACAATAATTGCTCTAAAGAAAAAATTGTTAAAATCTTTAACTTACACCCAAAATTAGCAATAGAAAGAAGACTAACCAATTTTTCGTCAAAAGAACAAATTGGTGCTCAACTAAATTCATGTACAAAAGAAGAATTAATAGAATTTAAAAAACTTAATTTAGATTATAAAAAAAGATTTAAATTTCCTTTTATCATTGCAGTGAAAGGAAAAAATAAAAACGATATCCTTAAAAATTTTAGAAAAAGAATTGATAATGATTATGAAACAGAGTTTAAAGAAGCAAAAGCACAAGTTATAAAGATTGCTTTATTTCGTCTTAACGAAATAACAAACAAAAGTTCTATATGAAAATTTTTGATTGCTTCATGTATTTTGACGAAGATCTAATTTTAGATTTAAGACTTAATACCCTAAACAAGTTTATTGATTATTTTGTAATAGTTGAAAGTATTTATAACCACAAAGGAGAGAAGAGAAAATTAAAGTTTAATATCAATAAATTTAAAAAATTTAATAAGAAAATTATTTACTTAATCCACAATCAGATACCGAGTGAAATAAAGCAAATCAAAAAAAATGATAGTGAACATGAAAAAAATACAAAATATATTTTTAATGCTATCTTTAGAGAAAATAGCCAAAGAAATTATATTTTAAAAGGCTTAAGAAAAGCAAAAGATAATGATATAATTTTGATATCTGATGTAGATGAAATTCCTAATTTAAAAAAAGTAAATTTTAAGACATTAAAAGATAAACTTATTTTTTTTAAGCAAGAGATGTTTTATTACAAGTTCAATTTAAAATTACCAAATTATAATTGGATAGGAACTAAATCATGTAAAAAAAAATATCTAAAAAATCCTCAATGGCTCAGAAATATCAAGGATAGAAAATACCCATTTTATAGATTAGATACTTTTTTTTCAGATAAAAAATTCACAAATGTTGAAATTATAAAAAATGGTGGTTGGCATTTTACTAATATTAAAACTGCAGAACAAATTAGATATAAATTAAAATCTTATCTACATCATCGAGAATTTGAAGTAAATCCAGTTACAAAAAAACAAATAGAAAAATTAATTAAAAGCAGAATAGCAATTTATGATTTAAAATTAGATAAAAGATCTCAAAAAATTGGGCAGGGTAGTAAATTACAAAAGTATAACTTAAAAAAATTACCCACATACATTATAGATAATAAAAAAAAATATAAAAAATGGATTGATTAAATGAAAAAAGGATATTGGATAAGCTTATATACAAAAGTTGATAATCAAGAAAATTTAAAAAAATACGCAGAAACTGTAACACCAATTATTAAAAATTTTGGTGGCAAGCCTCTAGTGAGAGGTGGAAAACATGAAACTTTTAATGGAGATGATTTTGTTAGAACAGTAATCTGGGAATTTCCTGATTATACCAAGGCAATTGAATGTCATAATTCAAAAGAATATCAAGCTGGTTGGTCTCTAGCGAAAGATACAACTGAAAGACATATGCAAGTAATTGAGGGATTTAGTACTGAATAGGTTTTGGATCAATACTTCTCCACAAATACCATGTGGCTACAGAACAATAAGGTGAAAATCTTCTTTTTAATAATTCAACAAATTGTTTAGGCGGTAAATATTTTTTCTTATAATTTTTTGAAATTGCTCTAAGAAGACCAATATCTTGTATAGGCCAAATATTAGATCGATTATAAGTAAATAATAATATCATTTCTGCAGACCATCTTCCAATTTGTCTCAAACTTGAAAGGTAAATTATAGCTTCTTCATCATTCATATTAGAAATTAATCTTGGATTAAATGATTTATCTATAAATTGTTTTGCCAAACTTTTAATTCCTAAGACTTTTTGCCGACTTAAACCACATCTTTTTATTTGGGAAAATGTTAATTTTGAAACTGTTTTTGCATTTATCTTATTTTTACATTTTTTTTTAAATTTTAAAAAAACAGAATTCGCAGCAGCAACACTTATTTGTTGACCAATTATACTTTTGCATAATGAAAAAAAAATATCTCTTCTTGATGTTAAAATAGTTTCTGATGGACCTTTATAAAATTTAATCAGTCTGGACATTGTTTTGTCTTTTTTGGATAAGTAAATTTTTGCTTTGCTCCAATATTTTGGCATCTTAATCATTAACTGTTTTTGAAGTAATAATTTTTTTATTATAAATTTCTCTTCTAAAAATAATTAAAGTAGATAAGATAACTAAAAATGATCCTATTAATGTTTTAATTGTTGGTACTTCATCCCAAATAAAATAACCAAAAATTATTGCAAATACTAAAGCTAAATATTTTAAAGGAGTTACTAAAGAAACTTCAGAATATTTATAAGATTGACTTAACCACAAATTTGCAACTCCTCCAAAAATACCAATAAATGACAATATTATAAAATGATCCAAGGTTGGCATTACCCAACCATTAGGAATTGTTAAAAAGCTTAATAACATTATTGATAACGAGAAATAAAAAGAAATTAACCAAACAGGTTCTGTAGAAGATAATTGTCTGATCGCTATAGCAACATAAGAAAGGCCTAAACAAAATATTATTGGAAAAATATAATAAATATTTAATTGGGAAAATCCAGGTTCGGTTATAATTAAAATACCTATAAAACCAATAATAACTGCTAACCATCTAAATATTCCCACTCTCTCATTTAATAAGAAAATAGAAAAAATTGTTGTGAATATAGGTGCAGCAAAAGAAATACTTACAACCGTAGCTAAAGGTAATTTTCTTAAGGCTATAAATATTGCAACTAAAGCAATTAGACCCGAAATACATCTTAGGGCATGTAAACCAGGTCTTTTAGTTTTATAAAAATTATGAATTTTATCCCTTGGTATTATAAAAAAGTAAAAGATTATTCCAAAAAAGCCTCTAAAAAACAAAACCTGCCCTAAAGGATAATCAACTGACCATTTAACTATTATGTCCATTAATGAAAATGCACAAATAGACAGAAACATGTACAAAAAACCTAATTGATTTTTACCAAGCATATGAATAATTTGTAGATTAATTTTATTCATAATCAATGGAAATAGCAGTTTTAGCACTTGGTTGTTTTTGGGGACCCGAAATTAAATTTAGTAAAATTGAAGGTATTATCAAAACAGAAGTTGGGTATTGTGGAGGCACAAACCCAACTACCACTTATAAAGAAGTCTGCACAGGCAATACAAAACATGCAGAAGTAGTAAAACTAAATTTTGATGAGAAAATTATAACATATGAAAATATCTTAAATATCTTCTTTCAAATTCATGACCCAACTACTTTAAATTCTCAAGGACCAGATTTTGGAACACAATATAGAAGTGAAATATTTTATCTGAACGATAAACAAAAAATAATAGCTGAAAAAATATTGAAAGATATAGATAAAAAATTATCAGGTAAGGTGGTTACAAAAATATCTTTGTTAAAAAATTATTGTCCTGCTGAGGAGTATCATCAAAAATATTTAGAAAAAAGATAAGATGTCATTAGTAGAATCAGATTGGTTAGAAAAAAATATAAGTAATGTAAAAATTATTGATTGCTCTTGGCATATGCCTCAAACCAAAAGAGATGGATTTGAAGAATATAAGCATCAACATATTCCAAATTCTATTTTTTTTGATTTAGATAATAACTCTAAAAAAACAACTGATCTCCCTCATATGTTGGTTGACATAAAAGACTGGGAAAAAATAGTATCTAAAATGGGAATTAAACAAAATGATGAAATAATTATCTATGATAATTCAGATGTAATTAGTTCTTGCCGTTGTTGGTATAATTTTATTTATTTTGGACATAATCCAAAATTAGTTCATGTATTAAATGGTGGACTTAAAAAATGGATAAAAGAAAAAAGAACAATTACAAATAAAACAACAAATGTACAAATCTCTAATTATAAAAGTTTTGAAAAAAAGGAACTTGTAAAAAGTAAAGACTTGATAGATGAAAATATTGATATGCAAAAATTTAAAGTAATTGATGCTAGAAGCAAAGAAAGATTTGAAGGTAAAGTTTCAGAACCAAGGAAAGGTTTGAGAAGTGGAAATATTTTAAATTCTTTTTGTATTCCTTTTAATTTATGCTTAAATGTTGACAAAACATTTAAACATAAAGTGGAACTTGAAAAAGTTTTTAATTCTTGTTTAGAAAATATAAATGAAAAAAATATAGTTTTTTCTTGTGGATCTGGAGTTACTGCGTGTGTTTTGGCACTAGCTTATTCTCTAATAAATGATAAGTATCTCCCTTGTATTTATGATGGCTCTTGGGCTGAATACGGCATAATTTAATTAAATATGAAAAGATCTACAAAAATTATTTCTATACTTTTGGTATTTTTTTTAATCATAGCAATTGTGATTATAGGAAGAACCATGATTGGAAATCATTTCAAAAAAAAATTTAGTAAAAGACCCCCTCCAGGAATAATTGTTACTGAAGTTATAAAAAAAGAATTTTCAGAAAAAATAGAAACTTTTGGCACTGCTATTTCAAAAAGATCAGAAACTTTTAAGATTAAAAAAGATGACCTTTTTGAAGATTTAATATTAAAAAACTTTGTTAAAAAAGGAGAGATTTTAATCAAATTAAAAAGTGGAAATATACTGGCTCCATTTAGTGGAGTACTTGGATATACTGGTCTAACAGAAGATATACTAGTATCAAATAATATATTTGTTATTACACTTGATGATAACTCAACTATATATTCAGACATAAAAATTCCTGAAAATTATTCTGCATCAATAAAAAAAGGTTTGCCAGTTGATGTCAAAATTTCTAGCTATAAAGATAAAATTTTTAAAGGTGAGGTAGACTTTATTTCAAGTAGAATTAATGCCGACACAAGAAGTTTATTGTCTAGAATTAAAGTAAATAATGAAAACTTAGAATTAATCTCAGGATCTTTATTAGAGGTCAGTGTTAAATTTAACTTAAGAAATTCCTTAAGTGTTCCTGATACAAGTGTAATGGTTGAGGGCAACAAGTCATATGTATATAAAGTTACAGATAAAAATATTGCTAATAAAACAGAAGTAAACACAGGCCTAAGAGGTGATAAAAATATTGAAATACTCTCTGGATTGAGTGAGGGAGATATTATAGTGGCAGAAGGCCTTAAAAAAGTTAGACCTCAAGGAAAAATAAAACCTATAAATAAATAAATGTTTATTACTGAATTAAGTATAAAAAGACCAGCTGTATCTTGGGTAATGTCCTTAATTCTAATTATTTTTGGTTTATTTGTTTTTTGGAAATTGCCAGTAAGAGAACTTCCAAATGGAATACAGCCACCAGTAGTGCAAGTTCAAGTAGATTATAAGTCTGCAGCTGCTTCAATAGTAGATCAAGAAGTAACACAAGTTGTCGAGGATGTTATAGGAGGAGCTGAAGGTATAAAAAATATTGACTCTAAATCTGAGAACGGAAGGAGCACTATTAACGTAGAATTTGATACAAGCATCGATCTTGATAATGCTGCCAATGATATTAGAGAAAGAGTTGCTAGAATTGTCGATAACCTTCCAAGCGAATCTGATCCTCCTCAAATTTTAAAAAGAGCAGCAGGATTTACTACAACCATGTGGCTTTCATTATCTTCTTCTACATGGAGCGATTTAGAATTGGGAGATTATGCTGAACGATTTTTAATAGATCAATTTTCAAGTATAAAAAATGTAGGAAGAATAAGAGTAGGTGGATTAAGAGAATTAAGTATAAGAGTTTGGGTTGATCCTCTTAAGCTTGCTGCAAATAATTTGACAATCCAGGAAATTGAGATTGCATTACGTGGAGAAAATATCAGACTCCCAGCTGGCACTCTAGAAGCAGATAACATCGATCTTACTCTTAATTTAGACAAATCCTATAATGATATTGATACTATTAAACAATTACCAATTAAAAAAAAAGGTAATAGGGTTATTTTATTATCTGACGTTGCAAATATTGAATTTGGACCTGTTTCAGAAAAAACACTTTTTAAGGCTCAAACTAAAGATCAACTTAATCTAAAAACTGTAGGTATAGGAATATATGCTAGGAGTGGTGCTTCAACAGTTGAATTGTCTAATGACATAAAAAAGAAAATTAAAGAAGTTAAAAAATCTTTGCCTGAAAGTCTAAATCTTCAAGTTGCTTTTAATAGAGCAAATTACGTTGAAGCGGCAATTGAAGAGGTTTATAAAACATTATTAATTGCATTTGTATTAGTTGTTATAATAATTTATTTATTTTTAGGTAATTTAAAAGCTGTTATTGTTCCAGCAGTTGCCTTACCAGTTAGTTTGATAGCCTCCTTTTTAGGATTATATATTTTTGGTCTCTCCATTAATATTTTTGTACTTCTGAGCTTTATTTTAGCGATAGGTATAATTACTGATGATTCTGTGATTATGACTGATGCTATTTACAGAAGAATTGAAAATGGTGAAAGCCCATTAGTTGCTGCTTATAAAGGATCTAAACAGATTTCATTTGCTATAATAGCTACAACATTAATTTTAGTGGCAGTTTTTTTACCATTAATTTTTATAGAAGGAATTTCTGGAACACTATTCAAAGAAACTGCTATAGCATTATCTTTTTCGATAGTAGTTTCTTCTTTTGTAGCATTAACCTTATCCCCTATGCTAGCAAGTAAATTTCTAAATAAAAAAACATCAAAAAAATTTATTGTTCATAAATTTGAAAAAATCTTTTTGGGTTTTGCTAGTTTTTATAAAGATACTTTAGGAATTATTGTTAACAAGACTAAGGCTATAGTTTTTTTTATTTTTTTTATAATTATTGCTTCGATTTTTATATTTGATTTTTCAAAAAAAGAACTACTGCCTATGGAGGATAGAGGGGCATATTTAATTATAGGAATGACTGATGAGGGTAGCTCTTTTGAATATACTCAAGAACAGGCTCAAAAAGTTGAAGCAAGATTAATTCCATTACTAAAAGCAGAAGATAGCCCCTACTCAAGATTTATTATGAGAGTACCAGGTTTTGGGAGTTCTGCTAATTCATATAATAGTTTTATAATTATTGCTCTATTAGATGATTGGAAAAATAGAAAAAAAGGACAAGAAGTTGTTTTAAGGGAAGCAATTGGAAAAATTGTTACCTTACCCCAGGCTGTAGCTTTCCCAATATCTCCACAATCTATTAGAGTATCTAGCTACAACAAACCGGTACAAATGGTAGTTTATGGAAGTACTTACGAAGAACTTGAAGAA
>CABYGR010000004.1 GCA_902518595.1 uncultured Pelagibacteraceae bacterium
GGGGTCTTAATGGAAGATAATTTTAATAAACATCTAGGCAACAAGCTTAAACTTAGAAGATTAGCATTAGGTTTAACACAAACAAAAGTAGCAAAAGCAATCAACGTGACATTTCAACAAATTCAAAAATATGAAAAAGGAACTAATGGAGTAAGTTCTTTAAGATTATTGCAACTATCGAATTATTTGAAAGTTCCAATTAATTATTTTTTTGAGGATTTTTCAGATTATTTGATTAACATTGAAAAGTCTCAAGAAGGTCACATGAATGTTAATTATAATTTTTTATCAAAACTTTACTCTGAATTAAATTCAGATCAAAAATTAAAGTTTAACAAAATATTACAATTGACAAATAGCTCTATTTCAAAAGTGGTATAATTTTTTGGCTCCTCGGGCAGGACTCGAACCTGCGACCAATTGATTAACAGTCAACTGCTCTACCAACTGAGCTACCGAGGAATATAAAAATCTCAACTTACTTTTTTTTAAAACTAAAACAAGATTTTTTTTGGAGGCAACGCCCGGAATCGAACCGGGATACAAGGATTTGCAATCCTCTGCGTAACCATTCCGCCACGTTGCCATATTTATTGGTTTAATAGCTATAAGCAGTTTTATATAAAGTTTTTTTAATTAGTCTATTAAATAACTATCTAATTTGATTATTGTTAATTTAGATTATTAAATTATAAACTAAATACGTCCATGAATAGTGATAAATATATACATTCTGAAGTAGAAGATATTATTTATGCTTATTGGGAAAAAAACGAATTATTTAAACCTAAGAAAAATTCAAAAAAATATTCAATTGTTATTCCACCTCCAAATGTAACTGGAAGTTTACATATGGGTCATGCTCTAAATAACTCCATTCAGGATCTTTTAGTTCGTTATTATCGAATGAACAATTATGAAACTTTGTGGCAGCCAGGAACTGATCATGCTGGAATAGCCACACAAGCTCTTGTTGAAAAAAAACTTGAAAAAGAGAATTTAAATAAAAATGACCTAGGTAGAGAAAAATTTATTGAAAAAGTATGGGAATGGAAAAATCAATACGGGGACATTATTATCAATCAACTTAAAAAACTTGGGTGTTCATGTGATTGGTCTAGAAATGCTTTTACAATGGATAAAAATCTTTCAAAATCAGTGGTCAAAGTTTTTGTTGAATTACATAAAAAAAAATTAATTTATAAAGCAGAAAAACTGGTCAATTGGGACACAGTTTTAAAAACAGCAATATCTGATTTAGAAGTTGACCAAAGGGAGATGAACTCAAAGATTTACTATATAAGATATCCAATAGATAAATCTGCTGAATTTATAATTATTGCAACTACGAGACCCGAGACAATGCTTGGAGATACAGCGATTGCTGTTAATCCAAAAGATAAAAGGTTTAAAAAGTATGTGGGCAAAACTGTCACTGTCCCAATAGTGGGTAGAAAGATAAAAATCATTAAAGATAGTTACGCAGATCCTGAACAAGGAACTGGTGCATTAAAAATAACTCCTGCACATGATTTTAACGATTATGATGTTGGTCAAAGAAATAATCTAGATATCATAAATGTGTTCACTGAAGATGGTAAGATTAACAATAATGCTCCAGATAATTATGTTGGATTGGATAGATTTGAAGCACGTAAAAAAATTTTGAGTGAATTAAAAGAAAAAGATTTTTTTGTCAAAGAAGAAAACATTAAAAACAAAGTACCTTACGGTGATAGATCAAATTCAGTTATTGAACCTTTTTTAACAGAACAATGGTTTGTAGATGCAAAAAAGTTATCTGTTAAAGCTAAACAGATTGTTAAATCTAAAAAAACAAATTTCTTTCCAGAAAATTGGTCTAAAACTTATTTTCAATGGATGAATAATATTGAACCATGGTGTATTTCAAGACAACTTTGGTGGGGTCACCAAATACCAGCTTGGTATGGACCTGATAAAAAGATATTTGTTGCAACAGATGAATCTAATGCAAAAAAACAAGCAAAAAAATTCTATAAAAAAGATGTTAAAATTACCAGAGATCCAGATGTTTTAGATACATGGTTTTCATCCGGTTTATGGCCATTTGCAACATTGGGTTGGCCTGACAAAAAAGATTTTGTTAAGAAATTTTATCCAACAAATGTTTTAGTTACAGGCTTTGATATTATTTTCTTCTGGGTTGCAAGAATGATGATGTTCGGAATGGAATTTTTAAATAAAGAACCTTTTAAAGATATTTATGTTCATGCATTGGTTAGAGATGAAAAAGGTCAAAAGATGTCTAAGTCAAAAGGAAATGTAATTGACCCATTAGATTTAATCAAAAAGTATAGTGCAGATGCTTTAAGATTTACTCTTCTTTCAATGGCATCACCTGGAACAGATGTAAAGCTTTCTGAGGATAGAGTTAAAGGATATAGAAACTTTTTAAATAAATTATGGAATGCTAATAATTTTTTAATTACTAATGAATGTGATTTTAATAAAACTGATAAAGCTCCTAAAACCACTCTAAACATTAATAAATGGATTTATTCAGAATTGCTTCAAACAAAAGATAAGATAGAAAAAAATCTAAAAGATTATCGTTTTGATGAAGCAGCTAAAAATGCATATCAGTTTGCTTGGCACTCATATTGTGATTGGTACATTGAGCTTTCAAAAACTATTCTGTTTTCAGACGATGAAAAAGCCAAAAAAGAAGTAAAAGAGGTATCAGCCTATATATTTAAACAGATAATTGTTATTCTTCATCCATTTATTCCATTTGTTACTGAAAAAATTTGGTTAAAAAACAAATTTGATAAATCAAATAAGAATTTTCTTATGCATGCCAATTGGCCATCTGGAAAAACTAAGACTGATCAATCCATGAAAGATGTAGAGAAGATTATAAATGTTATTTCTGAACTTAGATCATTTAAAAATGAATTAAATGTGAGCCCAGGTTCATTTATTGATATTTCAATAAGTAAAATTACTAAAAAAAACAAAACATTAATGACTAATAATGAAATCATTCTTAAAAGGCTTGGTCGTATCAATAATTTCTTTGATAAGGACCAGAAAAAGCCCTCAGCCACTTTGGTGATATCTGGTGATATATTTAAGATATATTTTGATGAGAATGTTGATTTAAATCTAATAAAAGAAAACTTAGTTAAAAGACAAAATAAATACCAAGAGGCTATGGACAAAATATCTCAACGATTGTCTAACAAAGGATTTACCGATAGAGCTCCAAAAAATATTGTTGAACAAGAAAAAACTAACTATAGTAATTTAAAAAATGATATCAAAAAAATATCATCAACAATTGAAAGCTTATAATGCGGAAGTTTAATAAGAAGAAATTACCTAGTAGACATACATCTTTAGGAGCCGATAGAGCCCCACATAGATCATTTTACTATGCAATGGGCGAAACTGAAAAAGATGTCTCTAAACCATTTGTAGGAGTTGTATCAACATGGAATGAAGCAGCTCCATGTAATATAGCTTTAATGAGACAAGCACAATCTGTTAAAAAAGGTGTTAGAGCTTCTGGTGGTACACCAAGAGAATTTTGTACAATTACTGTTACAGATGGTATCGCAATGGGTCATGAAGGAATGAAGTCTTCATTAATTTCTAGAGAAGTAATTGCTGATTCAGCAGAACTTACTGTTAGAGGTCATTGCTATGATGCATTAGTTGGAATTGCAGGTTGCGATAAATCTTTACCAGGATTGATGATGTCTATGGTTCGATTAAATGTTCCAAGTGTATTTATTTATGGTGGTTCAATACTTCCAGGTAGATATAAAGGTAAAGATGTAACTGTAGTTGATGTTTTCGAAGCTGTTGGAAAACATTCATCAGGACAAATGTCTGCAAAAGAATTAAGAAAATTAGAATTAGTCGCATGTCCAAGTGCAGGAGCATGTGGCGGTCAATTTACTGCAAATACAATGGCATGCGTTTCAGAAGCCATAGGTTTAGCTTTACCTTATTCTGCAGGAACTCCAGCACCATATGAAGAAAGAGATAAATACGCTAAAGCGAGTGGTAAAATGGTGATGGAATTATTGGCAAAAAAAATTAAACCAAGGGATATTGTTACAAAAAAAGCTTTAGAAAATGCTGCAACAATTGTAGCAGCAACAGGTGGTTCAACTAATGCAGCATTGCATTTACCAGCTATTGCGAATGAAGTTGGAATTAAATTTGATTTAATGGATGTTGCAAAAATATTTAAAAGAACTCCTTATCTTGCAGATTTAAAACCAGGTGGAAAATATGTTGCAAAAGATATGTGGTTAGCAGGTGGTGTCCCAATGTTGTTAAAAACACTTTATGATGGTGGATATATCCATGGTGATTGTATGACCGTAACAGGTAAAACAATGAAAGAAAACTTAAGAGGAATCAAATTTAATCCAAAACAAAAAGTTTTACGAGCTTATAATAAACCATTATCTCCAGATGGTGGAGTAGTTGGTTTAAAAGGTAACTTAGCTCCTGACGGAGGAATTGTTAAAATTGCTGGACTTAAAAAATTACAATTTACTGGAAGAGCAAGATGTTTTGATAATGAAGAAAGTGCAATGAAAGCAGTTCAGAGTAAAAAATATAAAGACGGTGATGTTATTATTATTAGATATGAAGGACCAGTAGGTGGCCCAGGGATGAGAGAAATGCTTTCAACTACTGGTGCTATATATGGACAAGGTAAAGGAGAAAAAGTAGCTTTAATTACTGATGGAAGATTTTCAGGTGCTACAAGAGGTTTCTGTGTAGGACATGTTGGGCCTGAAGCAGCTTTAGGAGGTCCTATCGCTCTTTTACGTAATGGAGATATAATTGATATTGATGCCAAGAAAGGAACAATTAATGTTCGATTAACTAGAGCTCAATTATCTTCAAGAAGAAAAAAATGGAAGGCTAGAAAATCTGATTTTGGATCAGGAACACTCTGGAAATATGCTCAAACAGTTGGACCAGCATATTTAGGTGCACCTACACATCCTGGTAAAAAAATGGAAGTTAAGGATTACTCAAAAATATAATGAAAATTCGCCCAGTTATCTTGTGTGGTGGAGAAGGAACAAGACTTTGGCCAAATACTAAAAATCAACAAGCAAAACAATTTATAGATTTTGGTAAATGGACTTTATTAGGTAAAACACTTGAGAGATTAAAGGCACCTATTTTTGATGTACCAATAATTAGCACAAACTCAAAGTTTTTAAAACAGGTTAAACAACATCTTAAAAAATATAAAATTAAAAAATTTAAGATAGTTTTAGAACCAGCCAAAAGAAATACCGCACCAGCTATATTGAGTTCAGCACTAATTAAGGATATTCCTGATCAACAACCTTTAATATTTTTACCTGCTGATCACTTAATTGATAAAGTTGGATTATTAAATAAAGCTATTAAAAAAAATCAGAAAAACTTAACTCAAAATAATATTTTTATCTTTGGAATTAAACCAACTAAACCTTCAACCCAATTTGGTTATTTTTTAACAAAAAAAATTAAAGGAAATATAAATAAAGTATCAAAATTTATTGAAAAACCCAGAGAAGTTAAAGCTAAACAAATAATTAGCAGAAATGGTTATTGGAATGCAGGAATTTTTTATCTTAGAAAAGACTCAATTATTAATAACTTTAAGAAATACCAGCCAAGTATTTTTCGAAGTTGTAACAATGCAGTCTCTAAAGCAAAATATATCAACAATGCATATTATTTAAACAAACCGGCTTATGTTAAAGCTACAGCTAAATCAATTGATTACGCAATATTAGAAAAAGCAAAAGAAATTAATGCTATCAAATTAGACATTCCCTGGTCAGATTTAGGGTCATGGAAAGAAATTTGTAAAATGTATGGAAGAAATAAACACAAATACTTTAAAAAGAAAAATATTTTTTATCGACCTTGGGGACGGTATGCAAATTTGTTCATTGGTAAAGAATTTTTAATTAAAGAATTGTTCATAAAACCCAAGGGTGTTTTAAGTCTTCAAAAACACCATCATAGAGCAGAACATTGGGTGATAACTCACGGTAATCCTAAGATTACTCTAAATAAAAAATCATTTTTTAAAAAACCTGACGATACTATTTTTATTCCACTAGGATCAATCCATAGAATTGCAAATCCTTTTAAAAAACCAGTTAAGATTATTGAAGCTCAGATTGGTTCTAAACTTAAGGAATCTGATATAGTAAGATATAAAGATATATACGGTAGAGTTAGTAAATAAAGTTTAATAAAAAAATATTGATCTAGTTGAAATAAAACTATCTGTTAAACCAGGGTCTATTATCGTTAATTGTTTTTTTTAAATTTTTTTCTGAAATCATGGACAATTGATAAAGACTATCTCCAGAAATTTTTCCTCCTAGTCTTAAAACTAGCAATTTACCTTTTTTATAAAATAAATGTTTGTTATTGGGTTTAATATAAAGAGAGTCTAATGGATTAAGAAAGCCTTTTTTACCATTTATAATAAAATTAATTTTAGAAGGCCCTAGATTGTAAATGTACTGATGAGAAGGAACATCCAAATAACTTTTATGATTTTTATCATTTAGTAAAGTTAGTTCATAACCTCTTGAATAAGGCAATTGAGGTATATTAGTGAGTTCTTTAAATGAGTAATCTTTTTTATTAATAGATGGATAAAACCATTTTTTACTTTTAGAATATTTTTGAACCTTAACCTCAACTGTATTACTTGGTGGAAAAAATTCTCTATAATTAATGTTTAAAAATATTGAAAGTTTCTTAATAATTTTATCTGATGGAATTTTTTTCATATTTTTCATTTTGCTTAAATCTAAAGAAGTTTGTCTTTTAAATTCTTTGAAAGTTAAGGATGAATTTTTGAAAAAATTTTCTAAATTTGACCAAAATGAATTGTTCTTGTTTTTTAAATTAATTCTATACTTTTTAGCTATATCAAAGCCCAAAGCAGTTATTTCATTTAAAGTTTCATTATCAAGTTTATCTGTATAAGTTAAAGCTAAAATTTTTCCCAATATTCCTTTTTTATTTTTTCTTGTTGTAAATGAATGACAAACATATGGACTTATATACATTGAGTCACCAGTATTCATTTTTGCAACTTTTTTTTTATTATTTTCGATATAATAAAAATTTACCGGTCCAATAAAATAAGTAAATTGATGTAAAAAATGACCATTATTATATTTAACATTAAAATTATTTGGATTGTTATTATCAACAATTGCTAACTCAGTAATCAGTTCAGGTCTAAAAGGAGATAATTTACTCATAATTGTATCTTTATATAAATAATAAGGTTTTCCACCTCTGTTCATTATTCTTTTAGATTTTTCAGATTTGTTTGATCTCATAATTTTAAAACCTAATTTTGCATCATCATAAAAAGAAAAAAAATCCCCATAATTAACTGGCCAAATTTTTACTGCTTGAGTAATAGTTTTAAAATCGAGTTTAGATTTATTTGAAAGAATATTATTAATCTTTTTAAGGCTTATTTTTAAATCTTTGGCCGCATCCTCAGGACGTCTTTTAAGATCATTTAATATTTTTCTAAATTTTATATTTGAGAGCATAAATTTATTAATATGACAATTTAATATAATAATATATATACAATGATATATTTATTTCAAAATGCATTCCTTAAAAAATCTGCCTAGACCCTTTGTTTTTGTCCCTATGGCAGCTGATTTATTTCATTATGGTCATATAAATATTCTTTTAAAAGCTAAAAAATATGGAACAGTTATTGTTGGGCTAATGACTGATAATGGAATTAAGAGTTATAAAAAAAAAAAACCTTTAATTAAATTTTCAAATAGAAAAAAAATTTTGATGCAAATTAAGTGTATTGATAAAATTATTCCTCTAAATGGACTTAAATATGTAGAATATTCAAAATTTTATAAATTTGAATATTTTGTTCATGGTAGTGATTGGAAAAAAAACGTTCAATCAAATTCAAGATTAAGATTAAAGAAAATTATGAAAAAATGGAATGGTAAAGTTTTAGAATTTCCGTATACTAAGGGTATTTCTTCATCAAAATTAAAAAAAATATTATATGAAAACAATTAAAAAAAAAGTTTATGTTCCACTAGCTGTAGATTTTTTACATGAAGGACATATTAATATACTTAAAACTGCAAAAAAATATGGTGAAGTTATAGTTGGTCTTTTGTCAGATGAAGCTATAGCGAATTACAAAACTATCCCGATTTTAAAATATAAAAATAGAGAGTTATTAGTTAAAAATTTAAAATATGTATCAAAAGTTATTCCACAACAATCAGAAGATTATACTTTTAACTTAAATAAGATAAAACCTGATTTTTTGGTTCATGGAGATGACTGGAAATATGACAATAGAAAAAAAACCAGAAGTAAAGTTATTACAATATTAAAAAAATGGAATGGTAAATTAATAGAACCAAAATATACAAAAAATATTTCTTCTTCAAAAATTAGAAGTAAAATTTTTGAAATTGCAACATTACCACAAAACAGAGTATCGAGATTAAAAAGATTAATGACTTCAAAAAAAATAGTAAGAATTTTGGAGTCACATAATTCACTAACTGGACTTATTATAGAAAATCTTAAAGTTGAAAAAAATAATATTTATACCGAATTTGATGGTATGTGGTCATCTAGTTTAACTGACTCTGCTACTAAAGGTAAACCTGATAACTCATCTTTAGATTTTTCTTCTCGTATATCATCTTTAAATGACATGATGGATGTTACCACTAAGCCCTTAGTTTTTGATGCTGATAATGGTGGTCAGCTTGAACATTTACCTTTTTTGATTAGATCTTTAGAAAGATCGGGAGTTTCTGCTATTATAATGGAAGATAAAATAGGATTAAAAAAAAATTCTCTTTTTAAAAATCAATCAGGAACTCAACAGGATAAACCCAAAATTTTTGCTAAAAAGATTAAAAAAATTTGTTCATCAAGACAATCAAATGATTTTTTAGTAATTGCAAGAATTGAGAGCTTTATTGTAGGAAAAGGATTAAAAGATGCTTTAAGTAGAGCAGTAATTTATTCAAAAGCAGGAGCTGATGCAATATTAATACACAGTAAAGAAAAAACTCCAGCAGAAATTTTTTCTTTTGCTAAAGAATTTAAAAAAAGTAAATATTTTGTACCTCTAGTTTCAGTACCATCAACATATTCAAAAGTTTATGAAAAAGACTTAATTAGAAATGGTTTTAAATTAGTTATTTATGCTAATCAGCTTTTGAGAGCAGCATATCCTGCTATGCAAAACGCAGCAAAAACTATTTTAGAAAAAACAAGAGCCTTTGAAATTGACAAAAAAATAATCCCAATTAAAGAAATTATTAATTTAATTAAAAATGATTAAAATTAGTTCTTTAATTAATACATTAAAGAAAAATAATAGTAATTTTTTTACTGGAGTGCCTGATAGTGTATTAAAAGAGCTTTCTATTTATTTACAGAAAAAAAGTAAAAAAAATCATGTTATCGCTACAAATGAAGGATCTGCAATATCTATAGCTATAGGGCATTATCTATCTACAAAAAGAATTCCATCTGTCTATATGCAAAATTCAGGATTATCTAATGCGCTGAACCCTTTAATCTCAATCGCACATCCAAAAGTTTACTCTATACCATTAGTTTTAATAATTGGTTGGAGGGGCTCACCGAGGGTTAAAGATGAACCTCAACATAATGTAAAGGGTAAAATTACAGAAAAGATTCTTAAACTTTTGAATATCAAATACACAATTATTAGAACCAATAAAGATCTAACAAAGTTTAACAATCAAATAAAAGATGCAAAAAAAAATAAATCAATTGTAGCATGCCTAATCGAACAGGGTACTTTAGAAAAAAATAATAAAAAAATTAAAAAAAAAGATTTTTATAAAGTTGATAAAGAAAATTTTTTTAAAACTCTACTCGAAACTTTAGATAATAAATCAAAAATTATTTCTAGTACTGGATACAATTCTAGAGAAATAATGCATATAAGAAAAAAATATCAACTTAAAAAATCTAAGGATTTTTATATGGTAGGTGGTATGGGCCACACCTCTTCTGTAGCTCTTGGATATTCATTATCAACAAATAAAAAAACAATTTGTGTTGATGGCGATGGTTCTTTTTTAATGCATTTAGGCTCAATTAAAACAGCAGGTACGTTTGCGAATAAAAACTTTAAATATATATTATTAAATAATAATACACACGACTCTGTTGGTGGCCAAAGCACTTATGCTAAGGATATAAACTTTGAAAAACTATCTAAAAGTTTAGGGTTTAAAAAGTTTTATAGTATTAAAGATAATCAAAATTTAAAGAAAAATCTTAAGCAATTTCTATCTGGAAATAGTTTAAATTTTTTAGAAGTTAAAGTTACAAATAGTAAAATTAAAAATTTACCGAGACCCAAAAATTTGATTAATATAAAAAACCAGTTTATGAAATAATGGTTAATTCTATTGAAGATATTAAAAAATTTATTAGTGATACTAGTTTTAAAAGAATATTTATTTTATGTGGAAAAAAATCTTTTATAACATCAGGTGCTGAAAAATTTTTTAAAAAAGATATAAATAACAAAGAGATAAAATTTTTTTATAAAAATTCAGATCTTCCAGTTTTAGAAGAACTTATTGAAATAATTAAAGAAATAAGAAATTTTGAACCGAACTTAATCCTTGCAGTAGGTGGGGGTGCGGTAATTGATTATGCTAAGATAGCTAATGTTGTTGATGTAAGACCTGATTTGGCAGATTTAATTGTAAATTATTCTTATCCTTTTAAAAATAAATATACTAAATTAGCAGTCATACCCACTACAGCTGGTTCTGGAGCTGAAGTAACTTCGAATGCAGTTATTTATGTAGATGGAATTAAACATTCTTTTGAAAGTCAATTATTAATACCAGATAACTTTTTTTTAATTCCTGAATTTTTAATATCAGCACCCAATAAGATAAAAGCTTCAGCAGGTTTTGATGCTATCGCACAAGCTTTAGAGTCTTTAGTTTCCAAAAAATCAAATGATCAAAGTGTGGAATATGCCTCTAAATCTCTAAGAGTATCAATAAACAGTTATATTTCTTTTTTAAATGATCCTAGTTTAAAAAATGCAACTGAAATGGCTATTGCATCAAATTTAGCTGGTAAAGCAATCAACATATCTAAAACAACTGCACCTCATGCTGTTTCATATCCTTTTACCTCGTTATTTAATGTAAGTCATGGTCATGCAGTGGGCTTATTTTTTGAAAAATTTTTTAAGTTTAATTACGAAAACAAAGATAAATCAGAAACCTCATTTGACTTAAAAAAAAGATTTGATTTAATATTTAACCTATTTGATGTTCAAGGAATTAATGATTTTAATTCCAAAATATCATTAATTAAAAAACAAGCAAAATTAGAGGACAATCTTCAAACACTAAATATTAATATTAAGCAAAGCTCAGATGATATTATTAAAGGTATAAATTTATTAAGACTTGGTAATAATCCTGTAAAAATTGTAGAAAAAGATATTTATAATATTATTTCAAGTAGCTGAATAAGTTATGGCCGCGTTAAATAATTAACACGACTACAAAAATATATTTAAAACCAATTATTTGGAATAATTATGTAGTGAATTGCTAGAACAATTCCAACTGAAACACTTAATCCAAAGATCATTTTAAGAAAGTCTTTACCAATTAATGGGAAAACATACTTAAACTTATAATCTTTGTTCATTGTTGAAATTGCAAGTTCTCTTCCACATAACAAACCAACAAATACCCATGTTGTTGACATAGGTAAGTCGTTTAATTCTTTAAAGTAGAATAATACAGCTGCATAAATTACATTAATAATTGTAGCTGATCTAGCATATCTAGTTCCAGTCTTTTCCAAAACTACTGCTTGGATCCGTCCACCTTGAATGTAGAAGATGTAAAATAGCAAAATAGTAAAATATGCCATTACAATCAGCAATATTGTAATATCAAGTTGTCTTGGAAGATATACTGCAATATTTGCTACATCGTGAGATAACCAAACCCACCATAACCAACCTGATGAAATCCAAACAGCATTTCTCCAAAATCCTATCCATTTGTCATCTACTTCATCAAATTTTTCATTAATGAATTTTGATACAGCTATCCATGCTATGTAAGCAACCATTGCCGCTAAACCATAACCAACTACACTTTTCATTAACATTTTTTCAAGCACAACTGTTGAAGCAAACGCTGAAAGAACTAAAAAGGTTGTTGATACAGGTATACCAACTCTTGTTAATAACAAAAGTATTGCAGGTGCTACTGCGTGATACCATTGAATTTCTTGATAAGGTATTCTAGTTAATCTTCCATATGAGATATCACCATCATACGCATACCATCCCCATGCTAAAGCTAAAATCATTACACTCGAAGCTGATCCCGCAAGAACATACCATTTAAACCACTTCTTTTTTGAAGCTATAAATGTACCTAGTGTTTGAATTGAGTCGTTAGCGATTACGCTATAACCGGCAAGGGCAAACCCTATAACCGTGTAAATTAAAGTCAAATCCATTTTTTCTCCTTTATATTATTGTTTTCGGTTCCTATTGATTCATGACTTAAGGAGTATGTAATCTGAGACGGAAAATAATTCTAGATATAATTTTATTAATTTGAGAAATAGAGGAGCGATTCATCGTTAAATAAACTATTTAATATTGATGTCTACTTTTTAATATTTTTATTTCGCAATAAAGTTGTATTTATTTAACCAATTTCTTAATTAAATATACAGCTATTAAAGCTCCCAAAAATTCAGCCAAAATATATGTAGGCGTATTTAAATAATTAATTCCTGTAAAAGAATCAGTAAAAGTTCTAGCTATAGCAACAGCTGGATTTGCAAAAGATGTTGATGATGTGAACCAATAACCAGCCATGATATATGTTGCAACACTTGCAGCTATTGTTATTTTGCCATCTTTTAGAGTAGCAAAAATAATAAAAATTAAACCAAAAGTAGCAATTATTTCAGATAAGAAAATATGAAAACCATCTCTATTTTTTGTTGATAACTCAAGAATATTGTGTTCAAAAAAAACATTAGCTAACATTACGCCCAATAAGCATCCTAATATTTGAGCTAGAATATATGTAGTTAAAAGTTTTCCTTTAATTTTTTTATTTAAATACATTGCTAAACTAACAAAAGGATTAAAGTGAGCACCTGAAATATCAGCGAAGGCAGTTATTAAGACAAATAAACCTGCTCCGGTAGCCAGTGTGTTTGCAGTGAGTCTTAAAGCATTATCATTTGTAAGGTTTTCAGCCATTATTCCAGAGCCAACGATAATCATTACTAAAAAACAACTACCTATAAATTCACCAATGAAAATTCTATTTTTCATAATCTAATAATAATTAAATTATAATCTTATAAATTCCAATTAAGAACAATGGTATTTGTAGTCCAAAGTTAGTTAGTATCGCTTTATCTTTGCTAATAAATCCAGCGATAGTCCATCCAACAACTCCTAATCCGTGAAAGTATATATTCAAAGGATATATATTTAGGTTTGTTAATAGAATACCAACTAAAACTAGAAATGTACTTATCCATTTAAGATATTTCTTAATAAACATACGTTTTCCTTTCAGCTTGTTTTATTTTGATTTTAGATAATAACTTATCTACATTTTTTACATAATCCAAAAAACTCAAGATTATATTTACTATATTTCATGCCATCTTTGTCTTTGAAACTAGTTAAGTATTTAGAAAGACCTGCGCTACTAATCTCTGTAATTTTTTCACAAATTTCACAGATTGAAAACGCAGTAGCTTTAGCTACCTGACAACTTGAATTATGACAGGCAATAAAGGCATTTCGACTTTCAATTTTATGAATTTTTCCCATTTCAACTAATTTGTCTAATGCTCGATAAACCTGTAGAGGAGCTTTAATACCTTTTTTTTGAACATTGAAAAGAATTGTATATGCTTTTAATGGTTCAGGTGATTTATCAATTAAATCAAAAATGATTTGTTGATTTTTTGAAAGAGTTTGCATTTTGTTCATTCTACTGATTCCTCATTAATTTTTCAATTTAATCGATTGTTTTATTTTTATTAATGAAAGTATAAATAAAAACAAAGAAGCAGCTATGATTGACGGCCCTGAAGCTGTGTTAAATTCTAATGAAGAAAATAACCCTATAATCACTGATAATAGACCTCCAATAATTGAAAAAATTACCATTTTTTTTGGACTATCTGAAATATTTCGTGCCATTGCTGCAGGGATTATTAACATTCCAGTAATTAATAATAATCCAACCATTTTAATTGAAATTGCAATAATAGCAGCCATTAATATTGTGAAAATTGCTTTTGCTCTTTCAGGATTTAAACCTTCAGCCTCAGCTAATTCGTAATTAACAGTTGATGCAAATAAAGGTTTCCAAATTAATTTAAGTACCAATAAAATAAATGCTCCACCAATCCATATTATGAATAAATCATCAATTTTAACTGCTAAAATATCTCCAAACAATAATCCCATTATATCGAATCTTATAAATGTTAAAAATCCAATAACTACCAATCCAACAGCTAATGATGAATGTGCTAATAGACCAAGCAATGCATCACCCGGTAAATTAGTTTTTTTTTGAAGTTGGATTAATATTAATGCAATTAAAGATGAAACTATAAATACAGAAAAGGCAGTATTAATTTCAAAAGAATAGGCTAAAGTAACACCGAGAAGCGCTGAGTGGGCAAGTGTATCTCCAAAATATGATAATCTTCTCCAAATTATAAAACATCCTAGTGGACCTGTTACGAATGCAACACCAAGACCTGCAACAAGTGCTCTTATAAAAAAATCATCAAACATATTAATTTTTTTTAATATCTCCTTCACTAGTATGAACGTGGTCATGTTTATGTTCATATCTTGTAAGTATTTGAGAAGCTTGTTCGCCAAATAAAGCTTTGTATTCAGTATTTTTTGCTACATCAATTGGAGATCCTGAGCAGCAGACATGTCCATTTAAACAAACGACATGGTCAGTGGCACTCATTACTGTATGTAAATCATGAGAAATTAATAAAATACCACAATTTAGTTCTTCTGAAATTTTCTTAATTAATTCATATAATGCAATTTCACCCGTAAAATCTACACCTTGTACAGGTTCATCAAGTACTAATAATTCTGGTTTTTTTGAAATAGCTCTTGCAAGTAAAACTCTTTGAAACTCTCCACCAGATAAATTTCCTAAATTATTATTTTTAAGATGCAAAACTCCCGTTAATGATAAAGCTTCATCGATTGTTTCATCTTTAAGGTTTTCTGTTAATATCATGAAATCAAGTACTCTTAATGGCAATGTCCAATCTATTGAAATTTTTTGAGGAACATAGCCAACTTTATTTGTATATTTTTCAACCTCTCCATCAATTTTTTTATAAATACCCAAGGCTATTTTTGCAGTTGTGCTTTTGCCAGATCCATTTGGTCCAATAAGAGTTACAATTTTACCCTTTTCAACGTTTAAGGATACACCTTGAACAAGCCATTTATCATTATGTCGATATCCAGCATTATTTAATTTTACTAAAATATTATTATTTGAGTTCATTTTATTGCTTGACTTATAAGTGTTATATTATTACATAATGTTATATTATAACAATAACTTTATATCTTAATTATGAAAAATCTAAAAAAACTATCATTTATCTTATCAATTTTATCATTTTTAACTTTTTTTTCACCTGCTAATGCTGAAACAAAAGTTGTAGCATCAATCAAACCAATACATTCATTAGTAAGTTATCTAATGGATGGGATCGGTAAACCAGGTTTAATAGTTGATGGATATGCTTCACCACACGGATTTGCGTTAAAACCGTCTCATGCAAAAATGCTTCAAGAAGCTGACCTTATATTTTGGGTTGGTGAGGATTTAGAAAATTTTTTAGAAAAACCATTAAGTTCAATCGCTAAAAAAGCTGAAAAGATTGAGTTGTTAGAGATAAAAGGATTAACAAAATTAAAATTTAGAGAAAGAAATATTTTTGATGGTCATGATGATCATGACGACCACGCTAAAAAAGAAGATGGTCACGATGATCACGGTCATGATGATGAGCACAAGGAAGATGGTCACGATGATCACGGTCATGATGATGAGCACAAGGAAGATGGTCACGATGATCACGGTCATGATGATGAGCACAAGGAAGATGGTCACGATGATCACGGTCATGATGATGAGCACAAGGAAGATGGTCACGATGATCACGGACATGAAGGTCATGCACATGGTGAATACGATCCACACATTTGGTTAGATACTTTAAATGCAAAAGTAATTTTAAAAGAAATGGCTGAACATTTGATTGAAAAAGATCAAAAGAACGCTTCAGTTTATAAGAACAATTTAAATAAAGCTTTAAAAGATCTTGATAAATTAACAAAAGATGTGAAGTCTGAATTAAATAAAGACTTTAAATCTATTGTTTTCCACGACGCTTATCAATATTTTGAAAAGAGATTTGATGTAAATGTATTAGGTGCCTTCACTGTAAATACAGACGTAATGCCAGGAGCAGAACAACTAGCAGAAATTAGAGAAATAATTGAACATGACAAAGTAAGTTGTGTATTTTCTGAACCTCAGTTTAATCCTGATATAATTAATGCAGTTGCAAAAGATATGAATATTAGCACAGGTGTTTTAGATCCTTTGGGAGCTACTCTTAACCCGGGCAAAGATTTATATTTTGATTTAATCAGCAACATGTCAAAATCTTTCAAAGGCTGTTAATTTAAAATTGATCTTTAGTCATAAATAATATCTAATAATGGGATGAGTACAGTTTCCCTTACTTTAGATGAAATTTTTGATTTAGCAAAAAAGACTTTATTATCTAATGGATGTGATGATGAAACAGCATCTATTCTTTCTGACTTAATTAGGAATGCTGAAAGAGACGGTTCATTATCTCATGGTTTATTTAGATTACCAGCTTATGTAAGTGGTTTAAAGAGTGGTAAAATAAATGGTAAAGGAAAACCAGAAGCTAGAAAGATTTCAGCATCAGTAATTAAAGTTCAAGGTAACAATTGTTTAGCACCAGTTGTTTTAAATAAAGGTTTGCCTGAATTAGCTAAAGCTGCAAAAGAAAATGGTGTTGCAGTACTTGCAATAAATAATTCTCATCACATGGCTGCCATGTGGCCTGAAACAGAAAAATTAGCAGAGGATGGTTTAGTTGCTTTTGCATGTACATCTTATAAACCAGCTGTAGCACCGGCAGGTGCAATCAAACCATTATTTGGAACTAACCCTATTTCATTTGCTTGGCCTCGTCCTGGTAAAACTCCGGTTGTTTATGATATGGCAACTGCATCAATGGCAATGGGAGAAGTTCAAGTTGCTAAAAGAGAAGGGCACAAAGTACCTCTTGGAACAGGATTAACAAAAGAAGGTAAAGAGACCACAGACCCAGGTGCCATAGCTGATGGTGGAGTGTTATTACCATTTGGTGGCTACAAAGGTTCAGCAATTGCTATGATGGTTGAATTAATGGCTGGTGCATTAGTTGGTGATAATTTTAGTTTTGAGACAGCAAAAAAAGATAATAATGATGGTGGACCTCCAAGTGGAGGAGAATTTATTCTAGCCATTTCACCTGATAAAACTGCTGGAACTGATTGGCAAAAACATGCAGAAGAATTTTTTGATAAAATGAAATCGATGGGTGAAGTAAGATTACCAGGGGAAAGACGACACAAAAACAGACTTGATAAAGGTCCTCGTAATATAAATGAGGAGTTAATAAATAAAATTAAATCTTTAAGTTAATTTAATTTCTATTGGCGTGTGATCTGAAGGTTTTTCTCTTCCTCTAGGATCTTTATTAATATTTATAGACTTAATTTGATCAATTAATGAATTTGAAACTAAAAAATGATCTATTCTCATTCCATTGTTCTTTTGCCATGCACCTCTCATATAGTCCCAAAAAGTATAACCTTCTTTTGTTTCATTAAAGTGTCTGTAAACATCATTAAATCCTAAATTAAGCATTTCCCTAAATTTTTTTCTTATTTCCAATCTGTATAAAGCATCATCTTCAAAACTTTTAACATTATAAACATCTTCAGCAGATGGAATTACATTAAAATCTCCAGCAAGAATTACATTTGAATTTTTTTTGGTTAATAACTTTAATTGTTTGATTAGCTGATCCATCCAATTTTTTTTGTAATCATATTTTTCTGTATCAACTGGATTACCATTTGGTGTATAAATATTAATTAATTGAATAACTTTTTTTTTATATTTAACCTCAGCAGAAATAATTCTTGATTGTTTTAATTTATCTTTAATAAGATCTGTTTTAAGATTTTTTAATTTTTCTCTAGAGATAATAGCAACACCATTATAACTTTTTTGACCAAATACATGACTTTCATAATCCATAGAAGAAAAATCATCATAAGGAAAGTTTACATCCTCAGTTTTGATCTCCTGCATCATTAAAATATCTGGTTTATATTTTAAAAGATAACTTTTGATATTTTCAATACGTGCTCGCACGGAATTTACATTCCAAGATGAAATCAGCATTAAAGAGAAAAGGAAACACCACAACCACAAGAAGATTTGGTTTGAGGATTAGTTATTTTAAATTGTTCACCTATTAATTCTGAAACATAGTCAACTTCTGAACCTTTTAAGAGATCAGCAGAAGCTTTATCAATTAGTATATTTTGAAAGTTTAGATCATCTTTTTCTCTTGATTGATCAAATGTAAACTCATATTGAAATCCTGAGCATCCACCACCTTTAATGGCGATTCTAAAAAAAGAACCCTTATCTTTTTTAGACAATAGTGTATTGATCTGTTTTAGTGCTTTATCAGTAAATTTAATTTCTTTTATCATTATTGATCGCTGATATTACTAATATAATACTTAATATTTTATTTTAAAGGATGAAAAAATACTCAAAGATTGGACTATTTAAAAGTAAAGGCAGAATTTTTAAAGAATCTTTGTCTAAATACAGAACTCCTTTTCAAAGAGATAGAGATCGTATTATTCATAGTGCATCATTCAGAAGGCTTAAACATAAAACTCAAGTATTTGTTAATACAGAAGGAGATCATTATCGAACACGAATAACTCATTCTATGGAAGTAGCTCAAATTGCTAGGTCTATTGCCAGATATCTTAATCTTAATGAAGATTTAGCTGAGACTTTGAGTTTAGCACATGATTTAGGCCATACCCCATTTGGTCATGCTGGCGAAGAATCTTTAAATGAATGTATGGAAGATTATGGAGGTTTTGATCACAACTTACAAACTTTAAGAATCATTATGTTTTTAGAAAATAAGTATTTAAAATTTAATGGATTAAACCTTTCTATCGAAACTTTAGAAGGGCTACTAAAACATAATGGACCAGTAGAAGATTTAGATTTAGTTGATAATTTAATAGGTATTAAGAGTTTTAAAAATATGATCAATTTTAATACTTATCCATCAATAGAAGCACAAATTTCTGCAATTTCTGATGACATAGCTTATAATAATCATGATATTCAAGATGGAATAAATGCAAACTTATTTAAACTAGAGGAATTGGTTGAAATTGATTTCTTTAGAGATATTTACAAAAAATATAAGAATAAAATTAGTAAACAAAATTACAAAGTAGCAACTTATCAGATTATAAGAGACTCTATAGACCAAATGATAAAAGATTTGATAAACAATACAAAAAAGAATTTAAATTCTAACAATATCAAAACATATAAAGATATTAATAAAACAAGTTTTTTAATGGTTAACTTTTCAGATAAAATTAGAAATTCTGAAAATGAAATAAGATATTTTTTAAAGTCAAAAATGTATAATAATAAAAATGTATTAGAAAAGAATAACAAAGGTAAATCAATTATTAAAAAATTATTTAATAAAATAAATCAGAATCCAAGAAAATTTATTTCTAAAGAACAATTATCTAAAGATAAGTATAGAGCAATTTCAGATTTTATATCAGGTATGACAGATAGATATGCAATTAATCTTTATAATCATAACAAATGAATATTTTTGATAAATATTTAGATAAAATAAAAAAAATTTTGTTAGATCTATCCAAAAATGGGGATTTAATTTTACCAGATAAATTAGATGGAATTACTACTGAGACACCACCCTCAAAATTTAATAGCGATATATCAACAAATGTTGCAATGGTTTTATCAAAGGCAAATAATAAACTTCCAACAGATTTAGCTGTTACACTAGCTGAAGCAATTAAAAAAAGTGATAATTTAATTGATGATATATCAATAATTAAACCAGGTTTTATTAATATTAAATTTAAACCAATTTTTTGGACAAACTTTATTGAAGAAATAATTAAAAATTTTGAAACTTTTGGAATTAATACTAATGAAAAAAAAAATAGTTATTTGGTTGAGTTTGTTTCGGCTAATCCCACAGGACCTTTACACGTAGGTCACTGTAGAGGAGCAATTTTAGGTGATGTTATTGCTAATGTTTTACTATTTAATAAACATAAAGTTACAAAAGAATATTATGTTAATGATTATGGTAATCAGATTATAAATTTTACAAAGTCTGTTTATTTTAGAATTAGAGAAATTATATATAAAGAAAATTTTCCGAAAGATAATGATGATTTATACCCTGGAGATTATTTAATAGATTTTGCTCAAAATATAATAAATTTAAATAAAAAAATTGATTTTAAAGATTTTGAAAAAATATCTGAGGAATTAACCGCTTTATCAATAGAAGAGGCACTAAAGTTAATTAAAAATAACCTTAATATTCTTGGGATCAATCATGATAATTTCATCAGTGAAAAAAAAATAGTTAAAAATCATGAAGTAGAAAAAGTTATTGATTTTCTTCAAAAAAATAATTTTGTATATAAAGGTAAAATTAAAGCACCAGCCGGTGAAAATAATGAAAAGTGGGTAGAACGAGAACAATTACTTTTCAAATCCACAGATTTTGGTGATGATAAAGATAGAGCTTTACAAAAATCTGATGGCGCATGGACTTATTTTGCTAGTGATGTTGCATATCATAAGAATAAATTAGATAGAAAATTTGATTATTTAATCAATATTTTAGGAGCTGATCATGCAGGTTACATAAAAAGGATTTCTTCCTCTGTAGATGCGTTATCTGGAAAAAAAAATAAATTAATTTGTAAAATTAGCCAACTTGTAAAACTTATTAAAAATAACAAACCTTTTAAAATGTCCAAACGAAAAGGGGATTATATAACGGTCGACGATTTAATTAAAGAAGTTGGTAAAGATGCTACTAGATTTATAATGCTTAACAGAAGTAGTGATGTTGAATTAGATTTTGATTTTGATGTAGTTAAAGAAAAAACAAAAGATAATCCATTATATTATGTTCAATATTGTTACGCAAGAATTGCATCAGTTTATAGACATTTAGGATTAGAGTTAAATTCAAAAGTTGATGTTAAGGATTATAGTTTTGAATATTCTAAAGAAGAAATAGATATATTAAAAAAGATTTCAGAATGGCCCAAATGTATAGAAGCTGCATCAACTAAATTAGAGCCACACAGAATTCCAGTTTATTTATATGAATTAGCATCTGAATTTCATTCTTATTGGAATTTGGGTAAAGATAATCCTAAAAAGAGGTTCATTAATGATCAAAAAGAAATTAGTGATGATAAGATTGCTCTTTTAAAAGTAGTTTCAAATATAATAAAATCAGGATTGAGTATTGTAGGTGTTGATGCTCCTGAAAAGATGTAATGATTAAAGAAATAAAATATTTAATATTTACAATTATTATTTTTATTTTTTTATTTTTTACTGCGAGATATTATTTTTCAGATCATAATATAAAAAAATCATATCGTTCATTGACTAATATTAATAATAAAATTAACCTATATGCCGAAAACCTTCCAATCTTAGAAAATAATACAAATGATATTATTGAGTATGTTAATGAAACTAAAACTAAAAAAAAGAAAAAATATAATTTCTGGGAATTATTAGATAAAAATGATTAATCGACGGTCATTTATTACTGGTTTAAAAGGTAGTAAATTAAATATAAAAGAAAAAAAATTTCTTAAAAGATTTAAACCCTGGGGAATAATTTTATTTTCAAGAAATATCAAGAATATTTCTCAAACTAGAAAATTAACAAACAATATTAGAAAAATCTTTAAAGATAAAAATTATCCCATAATGATTGATCAAGAAGGTGGTAAAATAAATAGATTAGAAAATATAATATCTTTTGATAATTTAACTTCAGAATATTTTGGAGATTTATATATAAAAAATAAAAAAGAATTTAATGCGCTATATAAACTTTTTATAGATAATACCTCTTATTATTTGGAATGTATTGGAGTAAACATCAATACAGTTCCAGTATTAGATTTAAGACATAAAGGAAGCTCAAATGTCATAGGAAGTAGATCATTCTCAAAAGATCCTAAAATTGTATCAAAAATTGGTGATCTTTGTATCAATCACTTTAAAAGCAATTCTATAGGCACAATAATTAAACATATACCAGGACATGGATTAGCTAAAGTTGATAGTCACTATTTTACACCAACAATTGATAAATCTTCTAGTTATCTAAAGAAGAGGGATTTTTTAGCATTTAAAAATAAAAACACTTTTTTTGCTATGACTGCGCATATAAAATTCAAAAAAATCGACTCTGAAAATACCGTCACACATTCTAAAAAAATGATCCAATTAATAAGAAAAGAAATTAAGTTTAAAAATATTTTAATATCTGACGATCTTTCAATGAAAAGTTTAAAATCATCGATAAAAAGAAATACAATTAAAACTTTTAAATCAGGATGCAATCTTGCTCTACATTGTAATGGAAATTTAAAAGAAATGAATATTGTTGCAGAGAATTCTCCTAAATTAAGTTCTTTTGTGATTAAAAAAACCTCACAATTTTATAAGATTTTAAGCTAGTATTCCCTTATGATTGATTCTAATCCATCTTTGTTCGAAGTAGATATTGAAAACTATGCTGGTCCATTAGATGTATTATTGGATTTGGCTAAAGCACAAAAAGTAAATCTTGAAGAAATTTCAATTACAAAACTAGCTGATCAATTTAATAATTTTATATCAAATAAAAAAGATTTGAATTTAGAAATAGCATCTGAATATCTTTTAATGGCTACATGGCTAGCATATTTAAAATCTAAATTATTATTACCAAGTGATCCTGAGGAAGAATTTAAGGTCCAAGAAGTTGCAGAAAAATTAAAACTACAATTAAAGAAATTAGAATTAATACGTTTGTTGTCTGACCAAATGCTTAAAAGAAAAAGATTAGGTAAAGAAATTAGATCAAGAGGTATGAAAGGTAATATTAGATCAATATATAGCTCTGAGTATAAAGTGAACTTAATAGAATTATTAAAAACATATTCAACAATCTTAATGACAAAAGATTACCACAAAATGAATATTCCTAAATTGCCAGTGTTTACTGCTGAAGATGGGATTAAAACTATAAGGGAATTATTTGGAAATTTATTAGATTGGAAAAATATCAATGATCTAATTCCTCAACATTTTAAGATTGGAAAAGGATTTAAAAAAACTGGTAAGGCTGGAATATTTGCGGGTTCTTTAGAATTAGTTAAAGAAGGTAATCTTAGAATTAAACAAGATAAACTTTTTGATGAAATATATATCAAAGAAAATTTATGATTAAAAAAAAAGTAGAAAAAAAGAATAATATAATTAGCTTTCCGTCTAAATTATCTTCTTTAGAGAAAGAAATTGAAGCAGTTATCTTTGCTGCAGCCGAACCACTAGATAAAGAAACTATAGAAAGTAAGATTTCAAAAAAAACAAACGTTGAAGAGTCTTTAAAAAAACTACAGGCTGAGTATTCTGACAGAGGTATAAATTTAGTTTGTATTTCAAAAAAATGGTCCTTTAGAACATCTCCAAACCTTTCAAGTATAATGACCCAAGAAAAAACTGTTGAAAAAAAACTATCCAAAGCAGCGATAGAAACTTTATCAATTATTGTTTATCATCAACCAGTTACTAGAGCAGAAATTGAAGAAATTAGAGGTGTAGCTTTTGGAACAAATACATTAGAAATTTTAATGGAGTTAAACTGGGTTAGACCTGCAGGACGTAAAGATGTTGTTGGTAAACCTATACAATATGCAACTACAGATGATTTTTTAAGTCATTTTAATTTACAAAAATTATCTGATCTTCCTACAGTAGATGAGTTAGGTGCAGCAGGATTAATAGACTCTTCGAGTGTTGATAATGCTATTTTTGGAACTGGAAAATTTTATAAAGAAAAACAAGAAGAAAAAAAAGAAGACATTTACTCAAATATTGATGAAATGTTAAATAACACCTTAGATGAAGAAGATAATAAATAAAAAGTCACTTTTAAAATATTTATAAAAAGTATATAAACTCACTATGAGTATAGGAATTTGGCAAATTGCAATTGTAGTAATATTGGTAGTTCTATTATTTGGTAGAGGAAAAATCTCAAGTTTGATGGGAGATGTTGCTAAAGGTATAAAAAGTTTTAAAAAAGGTATGGCTTCGGATGTTACAGATGAGTCCGATCAAAAAAATATATCTGACGATAATCAAGACTCCAATAATAAAAATTAAATCACATGCCTACTATTGGTTGGTTTGAGATTTTAATTGTAGTTGCAATAGCAATTATATTTTTAGGACCAAAAGATTTTCCTGTTGTGTTAAAAAAATTTGGATCTTGGATGGGCACAGCCAAAAGTTATATTAACAACATTCAAAATGAAGTTTCTAATATTGATATAGAAGATAACAATATAGAAAATAAAACAAATAAAACAAATACTAAAAAAGACACCAAAGAAGATGAATAAAGATGATCAAGAGGGTGGTTTTATAAGCCATTTAACAGAGCTAAGAAAAAGGTTAATTAATAGTTTTATTTTTTTAATAATTTTTTTTGTTGCTTGTTACTTTTTTGCTGAACATCTTTACGGTTTTTTAGTCGAGCCATTTGCAAAAGCAGTTAAAGATGATGGTACAAATAGAAGGCTTATATTTACTGCATTACAAGAAACATTTTTAACTTATTTAAAAGTTTCTTTTTTTGCAGCTTTTTTTGTAACCTGTCCATTTATACTTATGCAAATTTGGAAGTTTATCGCTCCTGGTCTATATAAACACGAAAAAACAGCAATTTTACCATATTTAATTTTAACTCCTATTTTGTTTTTTTTAGGAGGCATGCTTGTCTATTATTTAATTATGCCTCTAGCGATTAAATTCTTTTTATCATTTGAAAGTAGTGGGATATCAACAAATTTACCCATTCAATTAGAAGCAAAAGTAAATGAATATCTTTCTCTAGTTATGAAATTAATTTTTGCTTTTGGAATTAGTTTTCAACTTCCTGTAGTTTTAAGTTTATTAGCAAGAGTAGGAATAGTTGATTCAGAGTTTTTAAAAACTAGAAGAAAATATGTAATTGTTATAATTTTTGCAGCTGCTGCTTTATTAACACCACCTGATCCAATAACTCAAATTGGTTTAGCTATTCCCTTATTAATTCTATATGAATTATCAATTTTTTCTGTAAAATTTATAGAAAAGAAGAATCTAAAAAATAACGATGCATAATTTAAAAGAAATTAGAAAAGATTTTGATGCTTTTAAAAAGTCTGTTGAAAGAAGGCCTGTAGACGTAAATTTTGATTTATTAAAAAAACTTGATAAAGAAAATAGAGATTTTATTCAAAAAAAAGAAAATTTAGAAAAAGAAAAAAAAGATATATCAAAATCTAAAGATGAAAGTTTATTTAAAAAATCTAAAGAGATATCAAAAAAACTTGATGAAATAATTGAAGAACAAAAAAAAACTAAAAGTGAGCTTGATTTAATTTTATCTAATATTCCTAATATCCCTCATTCAGATGTCCCAGATGGTAAAGATGAAAATGATAATGTAGAAATCTCCAAATCTGGTAAAATACCAAATTTTGATTTTAAGCCTAAAGCTCATTATGAGATTGGTGAAAAACTTAAAATGCTTGATTTTGATTTAGCGACAAAAACGACTGGTTCACGATTTGTATTTGTTAAAGATCAATTAGCTTTACTAGAAAGAGCTTTATCTAATTTTATGTTAGATAATCATATAAATAAAAATGGATACCAAGAAATATCACCACCTCTCATTGCTTCAGAAAATACTATGTTTGGTACTGGTCAGTTGCCTAAATTTGAAAACGACCAATTTGAAATTAAGTTTGAAGAGGGATCAGATAAAAAATTTTTAATACCAACCGCAGAAGTTATTTTAACCAATATGGTTAAAGATAAAATTATAGACCTTAAAGATCTACCCATACGTTTAGTTGCTTCAACTCCATGTTTTAGAAAAGAAGCTGGTAGTTATGGAAAAGATACTAAGGGAATGATTCGACAACATCAATTTCATAAAGTTGAATTAGTTAGCATTGTTGAAAATGATAAATGTCTAGACGAATTAGAAAGAATGACAAATTGTGCTACTGGTATCCTAGATGATTTGAAACTTCCTTATAGAAAAATGATTTTGTGTACTGGTGACATAGGTTTTAGTGCTGAAAAAACTTATGATTTAGAAGTATGGCTTCCATCTGAAAATAAATATAGAGAAATCTCGTCTTGTTCTTCATGTTCAACTTTTCAATCAGTGAGGATGAAAACAAGATATAAAAATCATAATAAAGAAATAGTAAGTGCTAGCACTTTAAATGGGAGTGGCTTAGCTGTAGGTAGAGCTTTAATTGCAGTTTTAGAAAATTATCAACAAAAAGATGGTTCAATAATTGTTCCTGAAGTTTTACGTCCTTATATGAATAATTTAGAAAAAATTTCATCTAATTAAAGTTGTTTTAATTTAATAGATGGTATAATAAATCAGCTTTAATAAAGGAGTTTTATGGAAGGTTCAGGAATAGGTCAATTTATACCTCTAATTTTAATTTTTGTTATTTTTTATTTTTTCTTAATAAGACCACAGCAAAAAAAAGTAAAAGAACATAAAGCTATGGTAGAAAGTTTAAAAAAAGGTGACAAAGTTGTTACTACAGGTGGAATTACCGGCACAATAACAAGAGTTGTTGATAACGACAAAGTTGAAGTCGAGATTTCAGATAATGTTATAGTTACTATTGTTAGAGGAACCGGTATTCAGAGCTTAATGAATTCTCAAGAAGTTAAAAAATAAATTTCGTTTTAATAAAGTGTTATATTTTTCTAAATTAAGAATATTCTTTATTTCATTAGTTTCTTTATTTTTTATTTTAATTTCTGCTTCAAATTTTTTAAAATTTGATAATAACTTATTAAATAAAAAAATAAATCTTGGTTTAGATTTACAGGGAGGATCTTATCTTTTATTAGAAATTGATAATACACCTGTAATTGAACAAAAACTTCAAAACTTAACATCTACTATTAGAAATTATTTTAAAGAAAAAGGTATTAGAGTAACCAATCTTAAAATTTCAGGTGTAAAATTATATTTTTCTGCAGAGGAAAAATTTAAGAAAAATATTTTAGATGAATTTAAAGATGAGAAAAGTAATATTAATCCATATTATCCAAGATTTAAATCTCATCAATTAGATATTGTTGAAGCAGATGATGTTTTTATTATAAACTTTTCTAAACAAGGAATAATTGAATTAAAAAACTCATCTCAAGATCAAGCTTTAGAAATAGTAAGAAGAAGAATAGATGAAATTGGTACTAATGAACCTAATATTCTTAAACGTGGTAATGATAGAATTCTAGTTGAACTTCCTGGATTGGATGATCCTATGAGAATCAAATCTTTACTTGGAAAAACTGCTAATTTAACTTTTAGATTTGTTACTAATGATAATGATGATTCTTTTGGTGTGGAAAAATTAAAGTATGAAGATAGTTCAGAAGAAACTAATGTTAGTAAAAGGATAATTCTTAGTGGAGATAATCTTTTAGATGCTCAGCCAAGAATGAATAATGAAACAAACGAAACTGTAGTTTCTTTTACGCTTGATAGAGTAGGAGCTAAAAGATTTGGTAAGGCAACTTCAACAGGCATAGGAAAGCAATTAGCTATTGTTTTAGATGGTAAAATAATAAGCGCCCCTGTTATAAGAGACACAATTGCCAGTGGATCAGGTCAAATTAGTGGAGGCTTTACTTTTCAATCAGCAACAGATCTTGCTTTATTATTAAGATCTGGAGCTCTACCCGCACCACTTAATATAATTGAAGAAAGAACTGTTGGACCAGACTTGGGTCAAGATTCGATTAATGCAGGTATGATTGCCTTAATTATTGGCTTTATTCTTGTAATAATATTCATATTTGTAAAATATAAAATTTTTGGATTAATTACTAATATAGCTTTAGTTATTAATTTATTTTTATTAGTTGGAATTTTAACAATATTTGAGGCAACATTAACCTTACCCGGTATAGCAGGAATAATTTTAACAGTTGGTATGGCAGTAGATGCAAATGTTTTAATATTTGAAAGAATTAAAGAAGAGCTAAAAAATGAGAAAAATAATTTAATAGCATTTGATAGTGGATATACTAAATCAAGAACTGCTATTCTGGATGCAAATATAACCACTTTATTAGCTGCAATTATTCTATTTTTTATGGGATCAGGTCCAATTAAAGGTTTTTCTTTGACGTTAGGAATTGGAATTTTTACAACACTGTTTTCCGTATATTTTATAGCAAGACTATTGACTGTTATGTATGTTTTTAAAAACAAAGAAAAACAAGGTTTAATCTAGATGATAGCCTTTAACAAATATTATAATCAGTTTAATATTCTCTCTATTTCACTGGTCATTATATCTTTATTATTACTAATATTTAAGGGTTTAAATTTTGGAATAGATTTTAAAGGAGGAACACTTATAGAATTGAGGTCGACAGATTCAAAAATTAATGTTTCTTCCTTAAGAGACAATTTAAACCAAATGAATTTAGGTGATGTTTCAGTAAAGAATTTTGGAAATGAGACTGATTTTCTAATTAAGTTTGAAAATGATGATAACAAAAATGTTATTGAAGAAATTAAAAATAATTTAGATAAATCATTTGGTAATAATTTTAATTTTAGAAGAGTAGAAAACGTTGGCCCAAAAGTTAGTGCAGAATTATTAAAATCAGGAGTTATAGCTATAACTGTTGCATTAGGGTTAATGCTTATTTATATTTGGATTAGATTTGAATGGCAGTTTAGTCTTGGTGCTATATTAGCTTTGTTTCATGATGTAATAGTTACATTAGGTTTATTTTCATTACTTGGTCTAGAAATTAATTTATCAATTATTGCAGCAGTATTAACTATAGTTGGATATTCGATGAATGATACAGTAGTAATATTTGATAGAGTTCGAGAAAATTTAAGAAAATATTCAGATATAAAAATTTATGATTTAACTAATATCTCAATTAATGAAACATTATCTAGAACTTTGATTACTTCGATAACCACATTGCTAGCTTTATTTTCAATTTTTATATTTGGTGGAGAAATTTTAAAAGGTTTTTCTCTGGCAATGATATTTGGTGTGATTTTTGGAACTTATTCTTCAATTTATATTGCAAACACAGTTTTAGTAAGGCTTAAAGTTTCTCAAAAAACTGTTTTAAGAGAAGACGACAAAAACTAATACAAATTTTGAGCTGCTACCATCGTAAATAGCATTGGTAAAGATAATAATGTATTCGTTCTAGAAAATAGCATTGCTGTTCTTGCTGATTTAGCTTTTAGTTCTGGATCACATTCAACAATTCCTAGAGCTCTTTTTTGATTTGGCCAAATTACAAACCAAACATTAAATGCCATTATAAGACCAAGCCACATACCAATTCCTATAGCGGTATGTTTTGGAATACCAGATCCAACACTTAATGTCATAGCATCATGAAGGTATCCATTCAGTCCCGCAAGGATAAAACCTGACAAAACTGTAAATGCTGCTGCCCATCTGAAATAAAAAAGTGCTGCTGGAGCTATAACTTTTCCAATTGCTGGTTTTTGTTCATCAGGGATTTTAGCCATATTAGGAATTTGAACGAAGTTAAAATACCAAAGTAAACCTATCCACATTATAGCAACAATTACATGAGTATATCTAGCTACCCAGCTCCAAAATAAAATATCAAAAGTAAACCCATCGTTTAAATAAAAAAGTCCCAGGAATAGTAGAATCGATAAGATCACAGAAGCATGAACTGTTTTAGATAAAGATGTTAACAAATTCCCCATATTTATTATTTATATATCAAATTTAGAAAAAATTAAATCTAATTCAAAAGAGGTTTTAGGAACTGTCCTGTATAACTCTCTTTATTTTTAATTATTTCTTCTGGTTTTCCCTCTGCTACAATTTTACCACCGTTAACACCACCTTCTGGACCTAAATCAACAATATAATCAGATGTTTTTATAACATCCAAATTATGTTCGATAACGACCACAGTATTACCTAATGCTACAAAAGTGTGTAAAATTTCTAAAAGTTTTTTTATATCATGTTGATGTAAACCAGTTGTAGGTTCATCTAAAATATACATTGTTCTACCAGTTGACCTTTTTGATAGTTCTTTTGCCAATTTAATTCTTTGGGCCTCACCTCCAGATAAAGTTGTAGCTTGTTGACCAATTTTTATGTAACCAAGACCAACTTTTTTGAGAGTTAATAATTTTGATTTAATATTTGAAATGTTTTCAAAATAATCACAACCTTCATCAACTGTCATATTTAAAACATCGGCAATACTTTTATCTTTAAATTTAATTTCTAAGGTTTCTCTGTTATATCTTGATCCTTTGCATTCATCACACTGTATATAAACATCAGGTAGAAAATGCATTTCGTAAGTTATTACACCATCACCTTCACAAGCTTCACATCTCCCACCTTTAACATTAAATGAAAATCTTCCTGGCTTATATCCTCTAGATTTAGCTTCTGGTAAACTTGTGAACCAATCTCTTATAGGTCCAAAAGCACCTGTATAAGTAGCTGGATTTGATCTTGGTGTTCTTCCTATAGGTGACTGATCAATATTGATAATCTTATCAATTAGTTCTGTACCTTTAAATCCTTTAAAAGGTTTAGGTATTTTTCTTGATTTGTTATTATTCAATGTAAGATTTAGTGCATTATATAATGTTTGAAGTATTAAAGTAGATTTTCCACTACCAGAAACACCAGTTACAGAAGTAAGACTACCAAGAGGGATTTTTAGATTAACATTGTCAAGGTTATTTCCAGTTGCACCATTAATTTCTAAAAATCTACCATTTTTAGCTAACCGTCTTTTAAGAGGAACATTTATTTTTAATTTATTAGATAAATATTTTCCAGTTAAACTATTCTTGTCATTACATAATTCTTCAAATGTACCTTGAGCAACAACGTCACCACCACCGCTACCTGCTTCGGGACCAAGATCTATTATATGATCTGCATTTTCCATAGTTTCAGTATCATGCTCAACTACAATTACCGTATTACCCAAGTCTCTTAATCTTTTAAGGGCATTTATTAATTTAAGATTATCTCTTTGATGAAGTCCTATAGACGGTTCATCTAGAACATATAGAACACCAGTTAGACCTGATCCGATTTGAGATGCTAGTCGGATACGTTGAGCCTCTCCACCTGATAAAGTTCCAGATTCTCTTGAGAGGGTAAGATAATCTAATCCTACGTTCAAAAGGAATGTTAATCTTTCATTGATTTCTTTTAAAATATGTTCAGCAATTTTTAATTGTCTTTTACTTAAATTTTTTTCAAGATTTTTAAACCATTCAGCTGAGTCTAAAATAGATTTTTTAGTTACTTCACTTATATGAAGTCCATCAATTTTAACGCATAATGCCTCATCTTTAAGCCTATAACCATCACATCTTTCACATTTTGTATCAGACTGATATTGAGAAATTTCTTCTCTTTTCCAATCACTATCTGTTTCAAGATATCTTCGCTCTAGATTGTTTATTACACCCTCAAACGTTTTTTTGTGTGAATATTTTTCATAACCATCATCATAAGTAAATTTAATTTCTTCATCATCTGAACCATATAAAATTATATCTTTTATTTTTTTGGATAATTTTGACCATTTATCATCTAGGGAAAAGCCATAATGTTTTGAAAGTGAAGATAATGTCTGAGCGTAATATAAAGTTGTTGTTTTTGCCCATGGTTCAATAGCTCCATCTGATAAACTTTTTTTTTCATTTGGTATTACTAAGTTAGGATCTACATTCAATTTAATACCTATTCCTTCACATTCTTCACAAGCACCAAAAGGACTATTAAAAGAAAATAATCTTGGTTCAATTTCTTCAATTGTAAATCCACTTTCAGGACAAGAAAATTTTGTTGAAAAAATAAGTTTTTTTAATTTTCTAAATTTTTTGGGTAAAGTTTCATCTTCATATTCTACAAAAACTAAGCCGTTTGAAAGATTCACTGAAGTCTCTATTCCTTCAGCGAGTCTATTGCCAAGTGAAGAATTTAGAACAATTCTATCAACCAGAATTGATATATCGTGTTTAACTTTTTTATTTAGTTCAGGAATTTGGTCAATTTCATATAAAGTTTCATCAACTTTAATTTTTCTAAATCCTCTTTTTTTATAATTTAGTATATCTTTTTTATATTCACCTTTTCTTCCTCTAACTACAGGGGCATAGATATAAATAGTTGATTTTTTTGGTAGTTCTTTAATCTTATCAACTATTTGTGAAATCGTTTGAGATGATATGGGTTTTCCAGTAAATGGTGAGTAGGGTATTCCAGCCCTAGCATATAAAACTCTCATATAATCATAAATTTCAGTCACAGTTGCAACAGTTGATCTTGGATTTTTGGATGTATTTTTTTGTTCTATTGATATAGCCGGACTTAAACCTTCAATTAAATCGACATTTGGTTTCTTCATTTTGTCTAAAAATTGTCTAGCATAAGCTGACAAGCTTTCTACATATCTTCTTTGCCCTTCAGCATAAACTGTATCAAAAGCTAAAGATGATTTTCCAGAGCCAGATATTCCTGTAATGACAACAAATTTGTCTTTTGGTATTTCTAAAGAAATATTTTTTAAATTATGCTCTTTAGCGCCCTTAATAACTATCTTTTTAATCATAATTTTAGTTGCTTTGACTTAATAAAATTAATATTCAGAGTAAATTGTGATATAATTCTAATTAATTAATTTAACAAATATTAAAATATTATGGCTGGAAGTTTAAATAAAGTACTTTTAATTGGTCGTTTAGGCGCAGATCCTGAAATTAAACAAATGGTTAATGGTAAAAACGTAGCTAGATTAAGTCTTGCTACTAGCCAATCATGGAAAGATAAAAGCACTGGCGAAAAAAAAGAGAAAACTGAATGGCACCGAGTAGTAGTTTTTAACGAAGGTTTAGTAAATGTAGTTCAACAATACCTTAAAAAAGGAGCTCAAATTTACGTAGAAGGACAACTTACAACTAGAAAATGGAAGGATGAACAAAGTGGACAAGACAAATACTCAACTGAAGTTGTTATTCAAGGATACAATTCCTCTTTAACAATGTTAGGTGGTGGAAATTCTGGTGGTGGAATTCAATATGATAATAATCAGCCTTCAAAATCTAGTTCTGATGATGCTTCACAAGTATCTAATGATATGGATGACGAAATTCCATTTTAGTTTTTATGGACAAAACTGAAGTTTCTAAAGATAAAAATATAAAACTCATATCTATGCATGATGAGATGAGCTCGTCTTATCTATCATATGCTATGAGTGTAATTGTAAGCCGAGCTCTTCCCGACATACGTGATGGCTTAAAGCCTGTACATAGAAGAATTTTATATGCAATGCACAAAGGAGGTTACGACTGGTCAAAACAATTTAGAAAATCAGCAAGAATAGTTGGTGACGTAATTGGTAAATATCACCCACATGGAGATCAGTCTGTTTATGATGCGCTTGTTAGAATGGTTCAAGATTTTTCTATGAGCCTTCCACTTGTAGAAGGTCAAGGTAATTTTGGTTCCATAGATGGAGATCCAGCAGCTGCTATGAGATATACTGAAACTAGACTCTCCAAAGTTTCGCAGTTTTTGATTGATGATATAGAAAAAAATACAATTGAATTCAAAAGTAATTATGATGAAACTGAAAAAGAACCTTCAGTATTACCTGCTCAATTTCCCAATTTATTAGTTAATGGTGCTGGTGGAATTGCAGTAGGGATGGCAACAAGCATTCCTCCACACAATCTTGGTGAAATAATTGATGGAACCTTGGCTTTAATTAAAAATAAGGATATTAAAATAAAAGAATTAATGAAACATATACCCGGTCCTGATTTTCCAACAGGTGGTGTAATCATTGGTAAAGATATAATTAAACAAGGATATAACATAGGTAGAGGGTCTTTTAAAATTAGAGGTGAAATATCAAATGAAACTTTAAAAAATGGAAGAGATAGATTGGTAATTACATCAATACCTTATCAAGTTAATAAATCAGTTTTAAATGAAAGAATTGTACAATTAGTAAGAGAAAAAAAAATTGAAGGAATAAAAGACATTAGAGATGAGTCAAATAGAGAAGGTATAAGAGTTTCTATAGATTTAAGGAATGGTGTTGAACCAGAAACAGTTAAGAGACAACTTTATAAAAATACACAAATTGAAAGTTCTTTTGGATTCAATACATTAGCAATTGTAGATGGGAAACCTAAAACTTGTACTCTTAAAAATTTCTTAGAAAATTTTTTAGAGTTTAGAGAAGATGTTGTTATTAATAAAACAAAATATGATCTTAAGAAAACAGAAGAGAGAGCACATATTTTAATTGGTTTATCAATTTCAGTTGAAAATTTAGATAAAGTTATAAAGATCATAAGATCATCAAAAACACCCGAAGATGCAAAAAAATCAATTTTAAATATTAAATGGAAAATTAACAAATCTCAAAAAATGATTTCTTTGATTGAGGGAAAAAGATCAAAAAATACTTATTCCCTATCTGAAGCTCAGGTAGTAGCAATTTTGGAATTAAGATTACAAAAATTAACAGCTCTAGGAATTAACGAGATTGAGCTTGAAATTAAAAAATTATCTGAATTAATTACAAAATTTAAGAAAATTATTTCTTCTAAAAAGGAGCTTTTAAAAGTCATAAGTAATGAATTAGAAAATATTAAAGAAAGGTTTTCAACTCCAAGAAGAACTAAAATAATTGATGCAGTACTTAATTATGACATTGAAGAAACCATTCAAAAAGAGTCTGTTTTAATCACTGTTACACTCCAAGGTTACATTAAAAGAGGGTCTTTAAATAGTGTAAAAAAGCAAAAAAGAGGTGGTAAAGGTAAAACGGGTATTACAACAAGAAATGAAGACTCGGTAGTTCAAACATTATCTGTTGATACTCATACATCAGTTTTATTTTTTTCTACAGAAGGTTTAGTTTATAGAATTAAAGCTTGGAAAATTCCAGAAGGATCAGCCTCTTCAAAAGGTAAATCATTATTTAATATTCTTCCCCTTAAAAACCATCAATCAATAAGTTCTATCATGCCTTTTCCTGAAAATGATGAAAGCTTAAAAGACTATCAAATAATATTTGCTACTGCTAAAGGGAAAGTTAGAAAAAATAGTTTAGAGGACTTTGAGTCAATAAATACATCAGGGAAAATTGCAATGAAACTTGATAGTAATGATAAAATTGTTGGTGTGAAGATTTGTAAAGAAGATCAAGATGTAATTTTAAGCACTAAATTGGGAAAATGTATTAGATTTGAATCTAAAAAATTAAGAATTTTTAAAGGAAGATCTTCAAAAGGTATTAAAGGAATTGAATTAGCTTCTAACGATGAAATTGTATCTTTATCTATTATTGATAATGATAAAATCAAAAGGAATGGAAAAATATCAAAAGATGAAAAAGCAGAACTAAAAGCAAGTGAAAAATTTATCTTATCAATAACTGAAAATGGTTACGGTAAAAAAACCTCTCATTATGATTATCGTGTTACTAATAGAGGTGGTAAGGGAATTATCGGAATAATAAATTCTCCAAGAAATGGTAATATATCTTCGTCATTTCCAGTTTATGAAGGTGACGAAATAATGATTTCCACAAACAGAGGTAGAGTGATTAGAGTAGCTGTTAAAGAAATAAGAACAGCTGGTAGAAACACTCAAGGTGTAAGAATTATTAAATTATCAGGAGATGAAAAGGTTGTTTCATCAATTAAAATAGAAGATAACTTAATTTAATGGCCAAAACAGCAATTTATCCTGGAACTTTTGATCCAATAACATATGGACATATTGATGTAATTAAAAAATCATTAAAATTGTTTGAAAAAATTGTTGTTGCAGTTTCCGATGTCGAAAATAAAAATTATCTTTTTTCTGCCAACGAAAGAATTGATATTGTTAAAAAAGCTTTATTCTCAGACTTAAAATTAGATAAAAAAAAAGTAATAGTTATCTCTTTTACTTCTTTAACAACTGACTTATGTAAAAAATATAAATCCAATATAATTTTAAGAGGATTAAGAGCTGTTTCAGATTTTGAATATGAATTTCAATTAGCAGGTATGAACAGAAAACTTAATAAAAATATTGAAACACTATTCTTAATGTCAGATGTAGAAAACCAAATAATTTCATCTAAATTTGTTAAAGAAATTGTTAAATTAAATGGAGATATAAGAAAATTTACTACCAAAAGTACAATTAAATCTTTAAAAGAAAAATATGAATAGACTGTTAGTATATATATTCATTTATTTTTTTTTAATTATCAATCAATCAATAGCACAGGAGAATATAATGATTTTAAAATTAAAAGATGGTGAAGTAAAAATTCAATTATTTGAAGATGTTGCCCCAAATCATGTTAAGAGAATAAAAGAATTAGCTGATAGTGGCAAATATGACAACGTGGTGTTTCATAGGGTAATAGACGGTTTTATGGCTCAAACAGGAGATGTAAAATTTGGTAACTCTAACTCAAGTGATTTTGATTTGAATCGTGCGGGTATGGGCGGGTCAGATTTACCAGATTTGAAACAAGAATTTAATAGTCTTCCACATGATAGAGGTACGTTATCGATGGCTAGGTCATCAGACCCTAATAGCGCTAATAGTCAATTTTTTATATGTTTTAAAGCAGCTCCATTTTTAGATAGACAATACACTGTCTTTGGTAAAGTTATTGAAGGTATGGAGTTAGTCGATAATATTAAAAGAGGTGATGAAAGCAACAATGGTTCAGTCACTGATCCTGATAAAATTATAAGTTTTAAATCTTTATAGTCCAATAAATGGCATTAAAAGAGTTTGCCTTTAAAGTTCTAAAAGAAGACAAATTTGCTAGATGTGGGTTAATAGAAACACACAGGGGCAATATCAATACCCCTGCTTTTATGCCAGTTGGAACTCAAGCAACAGTTAAAGCTTGCACAATAGATGATATAAAAAAAACTGGTTCAGAAATAATCTTAGGAAACACTTATCATTTAATGATAAGACCAGGTGTTGATAGGATCGAATCCGCTGGTGGCTTACATAAATTCATGAATTGTGATCTGCCAATATTAACTGACTCAGGTGGATTTCAAGTAATGTCGCTATCAAAACTAAACAAAATTGATAGAGAAAAAGGAGCTATTTTTAATTCACATGTTGATGGAAAAAAATTTTTTTTAAGTCCTGAAGAAAGTATCAAAATACAACTCGGTTTAAATTCAGACATTGTAATGATTATGGATGAGTGTCCAAAAAAAACAGATAATTATGAGTTAATTAAAAAATCTATGAAGTTATCATTGTACTGGGCTGAAAGATCTAAAAAAGCATTTGGAAAAAATCCTCACAAAGCACTTTTTGGAATTGTTCAAGGAGGATTGTTTAAAGATCTTAGAATTGAGTCGTTAAGTGAATTGATAAAACTTGATTTTGATGGATATGCATTAGGTGGCTTAGCAGTTGGTGAAACACAAAATGAAATGTTTTCTGTTCTTAATGATATTAAAGAATATTTACCAATAGATAAACCTCGTTATTTAATGGGTGTTGGAACACCCTCAGATATACTAGGTGCTGTTAAAAGAGGCATAGATATGTTTGATTGTGTATTACCATCAAGATCAGGAAGAACTGGATTAGCTTTTACCTGGGACGGTAGAGTTAATATCAAAAATAAAAGATACCAATCAGATAATTCACCACTAGATGATAAATGTAAGAACTTTAGTTTAAATAAATACTCGAAAAATTATTTAAATCATTTATTTAATACTAATGAAATATTAGGATCAATGCTTTTGACTTTGCATAACATTAATTTTTATCAAGAATTAATGTCTACAATTCGAGAAAATATTCATAGAGGAACTTTTAATGAATTTCACGATAAATACATAGAAAAGTTGTAAAATACATTTGTCATTTGTTAAAATTGACATTTGAATTATTTTAATAAATCTATATATAACAAGTTATTCTTAAAGAATAATAGTGGGCCCTTAGCTCAGTTGGTAGAGCAATTCCCTTTTAAGGAATGGGTCGATGGTTCGAGTCCATCAGGGCTCACCACTTAAACTTTAATAGGTGGGTAATCTAAAAATATTTCTTTAGTCCACTCGTTTATTTTTTTAATTCTATTATCAGCAGAAGGGTGAGTGCTCATAAATTCTGGCGGAGCTTTACCTTTATTATATTCTTTCATTCTTTCCCAGATTTTAACAGTCTCTCTAATATCGTATCCTGATAATGATGCAAAAATCATTCCTAAATAATCAGCTTCACTTTCTTGTTTTCTATTGAATGGATTCATTATTCCTAGTTGAGATAATAACCCCACAGTGTTCATTCCTGTTGTTCTGTTAACTTGTGATAATTTACCACCACTTGCTATATCTATAATTTGTGTTCCTATATTTAATAATGTACCTCTACTTGCTCTTTCAACAGAATGTTTTGCAACAGCATGAGCAATTTCATGACCCATTACAGCAGCAAGGCCATTAGTATTTTTCGTAACATCTAACATACCAGTATATACAGCTATCTTACCTCCAGGCATGCACCATGCATTTCTTACTTTTTTATTATCAATTAAAATATACTCCCAATCAAAAAGAGCCGTAGGATCATTAATTTTTTTTCTATAAAAATATTCCCCGATAGCATCTACCATTTTTTTTCCGATATCTTTAATTTCACCTAGTTTTTTAGTATCTTTACTTAGTTTTTCTTTTTCTTTTACTTTTTCATAAATTTGAGCAGCTTGAGCATTTAATTTTGCTTCAGGTATAATTTTTAATTGCCGCCTTTCTGTAATAGGCGCAGTTGAGCATGAATTAAGTACAAATCCACAACAACCACAGCTAACATAAGTTAAAAATTTTCTTCTATTCATTTTTATTTAACATTGATATTATATTTATTAATGAATCTAAATAATAAAATATTAAATTTTACTTTTTATGATTTGGATTACTTTTCATATATATATAAAATATAATTAATGAGTAAAAAAATTAAAAAAAAATCTATAGCTTTAATTCTCAGAAATTATTTTATTACTGGTGTAGTTGTTTTAATTCCAATAGGATTTACTTTATATTTAAGTAAATTTTTAATCAGCTTATCTTCAAAAATATTACCAGAAAATATTAATCCAAATAGTTATTTACCAATTGCAATACCTGGGATTGAAATAATTATTACTATAATTTTTATCACAATAGTTGGAGGTCTCTCATTATCATTTATTGGAAAAAGAATTCTAAAACTAATTGACGATTTATTTAAAAGAATACCATTTTTAAGAACAATTTATTCAGCAATTTTACAAATGACTGAAACTTTTTCTAAAAAAGATGATGATAAAAAAAGTGTTGTACTAGTTGAATATCCTAGAAAGGGAGTTTGGGCTGTAGGTTTTGCAACAAAAGAAAATAAAGGTTTGATGGCTGAAAAAACAAATAAAAAATTAATTAATATTTTCATACCTACAACACCTAATCCAACAAGTGGTTTCTTGTTAATGTTTCCTATAGATGATGTTATTTATCTTAATATGAGCTTTGAAGAGGCTTCTAAGTTCATAGTTTCAGCTGGAACATCTACTGGAAAAAATTAATTGATGTCATTAATAATATCAGCTTGATCATATAACTTCATTAAAGTTTTATATCTACTGATATCTTCATTTTTATTCTCCATTTGTTTAATTTCATTTTCAGCCAATTCAAACAATTCATTATTATGAACAGGATCTGCTAATTTAAAAATTTTTATACCACTTTGTTTAAAACCTAAAATATCACCATAACCTCTAATTTTCATATCTTCTTCTGAAATTTCAAAACCATCAGTAGAATTTTTCAGAATGTTAAACCTTTTTTTTGCATTGTCTGTTAATGAAGATTTGAACATCAATATACATGTAGATTGTTTGTTTCCTCTACCAACTCTTCCTCTTAGTTGATGTAGTTGAGAAAGTCCAAATTTGTTTGCATTTTCAATTACAATAACATTTGCATTTGGAAAATCTATACCAACTTCAATTATCGTTGTTGAAACTAAAATTTGAAATTTTTTTTTTAAAAAATTATTTAATACAAGTTCTTTTTTATCTATATCAGTTTTACCATGAAGTAATTCAACTTGATTAGGAAATATATTTTTTAAATATTCATATTTTTTCAATACTGAAGAATGATCTAATTTTTTTGACACATCTATTAATGGACATACCCAGAAAATTTGATTTCCTTTTTTTATTTCTTTTTTTATAAATTTAACAATATCATCTATTTTACTTTCGAGTTTGCTGTATGTTTTAACACCTAATCTAGATTTAGGTTTTTCTCTGATTATTGATAAATCCATATCACCATAAATGGTCATCGTTAAAGTTCTTGGAATTGGTGTAGCAGACATTAATAAAACATCACAACTTTCTCCACCTTTATCAGATAACTTCTTTCTCTGATTAACTCCAAATTTATGTTGTTCATCAATAATGATTAAACCTAGTTTTTTAAATTCAATTTTTTTTTGGAAAATAGCATGAGTTCCAAATATAATATCGATGTTATTTCCCTTTAGTTTTTTAATTATTATTTTTTTTTCTTTATATTCGGATTTACTAGATAAGAGTCCAATATTGATATTTTTATCAAAAATTTTTTTTGCTAATGAAAAATGTTGTCTGGCTAAAATCTCAGTAGGTGCCATTACTGCTACCTGGTATCCAGACTTAATTATATTATATGCTGCAGCTAAAGAAACTATAGTTTTTCCACTACCAACATCTCCTTGTAATAATCTGAACATTTTATGATCAGATTTAAGATCAATATTTATCTCATCTAATGTTTTTTTTTGATCATTGGTTAATTTAAAATCTAATCTAGATAAAAGTTTATTTTGATCTTTTAAATCAAAGATTTTTTTTTGTTTTTTAATTTTTTTGATTTTTCGTCTAATTTCTGTGTGAACTAAAAAAGATGATAATATTTCATCATATGCAAGTCTTTGATAGAAATCTGATTTATAATTACCAACGTTTTTAGGTAAGTGCAATTTGATTATCGCTTCATTCCACGAGATATTATTAAATTTCTTTAATATATTTGGGTTATGCCATTCCTCTAATTTTGGTAAGTTTTTTAATATTTGATTAATTATATTGTTATAAACTTTTTCTGATATTCCTTCTGTTAATGAATATTTATTATGTTTATCTTTAACTAAAGAAGCGTCCTGAGAAACATATTTTGGATTTGTAATTTGATATTTATTTCTAAAGTGATTAATTTTACCACTTACAGTTATTTCCTTATCTAGTGGTAATATTTTTTTAACATACCCCTCGTAACTGTTAAAAAAAACACAATCTAACAAGCCAGTATCATCTTTACAATTAACTCTATTAGGTAAGTTTCTAATTCTAGGAAAATTATATTTATAAGGAATTAAAGTTACTGTTTGTGTTTCACCGATTTTTAAATCTTTAATTTTAGTTGATATACTTCGATCTGTATAAGATTTCGGTAATTTCCATAATAAATCAAAAATAGTATTAATCTTTTTTTTTTTTAATAAATTAGATGTTTTTATTCCTATTCCTTTTAATTTTTTAAGATCTGATAATAAATAGTTGTATGTATTATTATTAATCATTTAATATTAATATATTTATTTAATGAATAACAACATAGATAATTTAAAAAAAAGATTAATTTACAGATCTCTATATAGAGGCACAAAAGAAATGGATAAGTTGATTGGATCTTTTGTTAGAGATTACATAAATAAACTTGATGAAAATGATCTAAAAGATTTAGAAGTATTTTTAAACTATGATGATGATACTTTATATAAACTTTACAAAAAAGAATTAGATAGTTCTAGTTTAAATAAAACAAAAATTATCAATCTATTTATAAATTATGTGCTGTAATATTGGTGGCGGAGAGACTGGGATTCGAACCCAGGAAAGAGTTGCCCCTTTGCCGGTTTTCAAGACCGGTGCTTTCAACCGCTCAGCCATCTCTCCTTGTAGAAGCTTTTATAATTAAAAATATTTAATTCAACTATAAAATAGTCTATTTAACTATTAACTATTTATTCTTAAAGCTACCTATGAATCAAAATTTTAATAAAGGTTTATTATTAACATCAGTAGGATCTTTTTGGTGGGGTTTTTTAGGTGTTATCTATTTTGAGTATGTATCTTTTATCGGTCATATAGAATTAGTTGTTCATAGATGTTTATGGACATTTGTTATGCTAGCTATTACAACAACTTTTTTTTCAAAGTGGAAAATTTTTTTTAAGATTATCTCTGATAAAAAAAAATTGGTTAGTTTATTCATTTCTGGATTTTTAATTTTTTTAAATTGGGCAGTTTGGATTTATGCAGTTGCAACAGAGAGAATTATTGATGCTAGTTTTGGTTATTTTATAATGCCAATTTTAAGTGTTTTATTAGGTTATATTTTTTTTCAAGAAAAATTAAATAAAAAAAGAATTTTTTCTATAATTTTAGTTCTAATATCAATTTTATTTTTAATTTTTTTTAGTTTTAGAAATATACCTTGGGTTGGTATAATCGTAGCTGTAAGCTGGGCTTTTTATAATCTTATTAGAAAAAAAATAAATATAGATACAGATGTTGGTTTACTGATAGAGAGTTTATATATTTTTCCTTTTGCATTAATAGTTTTTTATTTAATAACAATAGAAGGTTTGAACGATTTCAGTTTGTCAAATCCAGGATTTAGCTTTTTTTTAATTTTAGCAGGTCCCATGACAGTGATTCCTTTATTTCTTTATGTTAGAGGGGTTGAGCTAATTGGTCTTGGTCCAACCGGTATGATTTTTTATATAACACCCACATTGCAGTTTCTTATGGGTTTTTTTTATTATAATGAGGATTTTTCATTAATAAAATTTCTGAGTTTTATTATTATTTGGATTGCTGTAATTATATATCTTAAGGATTTATATGAAACTCGTTAGATATATTTTATTGTTTCTACTTTTTAATTTACAAAATAGTTTTGCTAATGATTTTAATAGTTGGAAAGATCATTTTAAAAAAAAAGCTCTCTCTAATAATATTTCTGAAAAAACATTTGATTTAGTGATGAAGGATGTAAAATTTTTACCTAAAGTAATAAAATATGATCGTTTCCAACCTGAATTTTATGAAGATACAAAAACTTATATAGATAAAAGAACCTCAAAAAAAAAATTAGAAAAGGGATTATATTTTTTTATTCAAAATAAAGAACTTATTAGTTCAATTGAAAAAAAATTTAATGTAGAAAAAGAATTACTTTTATCATTAATGGGAATAGAAACTAATTTTGGTACTTATGTTGGAAAAATGGATATTATATCTTCTTTAGCAACATTAAGCTACGATAAAAGAAGATCTGAATTTTTTACTAATCAATTATTGATACTATTAAAACTTATTGACACTAATCAGGTTGATCATACGACTTTATATGGATCCTGGGCTGGTGCATTCGGTTTTTTTCAATTTATGCCATCAACAATAAAAAATTATGCTCTTGATTATAATAAAGATAACTACATAGATTTAAAAAATTCTGAAGACGCTTATGCATCTGCTGCTAACTATTTAGCAAAAATTGGTTGGAAAAAAAATCAACCATGTTTTTATAAAATAAGACTAAAAGATAATATACCGATAAAGTATCTAAATGTTTCAGCAAAGAAACTAAGCAATAAAAAGAAACTTAAATCATTTAAAAAATATATAGATAATTATGCAGAATTAGATATTGATAATGAAAACCTTAGAGTTGCAATTGTAACACCTGATAAAGACATTATTCCAGATGCTGAAACTTTGAACCCTGCTTATATTGTTTATGATAATTATGAAATAATCTTAAGTTGGAATAGATCGTTAAGATTTGCTCTTGCTGTTTGTACTTTAAAAGATAAAATTAAAAATGAAATTTAAACATTTAATAATTTTTTTATTATTTATATTAACCGCATGTGAACCATATAGTACAGATTCTAAAAAAATAAATAACCAAATTGAAAAAAAATATTCAAATAGTGGATTTACATTAGTATATAATGAAAATCTAAATTTAAAAAAGCTAGATAGTAGATCTTTAAAAATTTTTCATAAAACATTGAAAAAAAATTCTTCAGTTAAATTAACAAATCCATCAAATAATAAATCATTAATTGCTACTGTTAAAACAAAAGATAATTTTTCAAATTTTTATAACTCTGTTATTTCAACTCGGATTGCTGAGACCTTGGAACTTAATCTAAATGAACCTTACATTAAAATTACTTTAATTTCTAAAGACTCAACATTTATTGCAAAAAAATCTAAAATGTTTGAAGAAGAAAAAGAAGTTGCTGAAAAAGCTCCTATTGACGGTATCAAAATAAAAGATTTAAGCAATAATATATTAAGTGAAGAAAAAAAATCCAAAAATATTAAATTCTCTTATTATATAAAAGTTGCAGATTTTTATTATAAAAAAACTGCTGAACTTATGGTGGATAGGATTAAAAATGAAACTTCATTGAATAAAATTAACATAATTAAAATATCTAAAACAAATTATAGGGTATTAATAGGTCCTTTTAATGATATAAATTCGTTAAAAAATTCTTTTGATAAAATGAATTCTCTATACTTTGAAAATCTAGAAATAATTAAAAATGTTTAATAGACTTTTAATATTTATATTTTTCTACTTTGCGATAATTTCGTCATCTTATTCAAATGTAGAAATTAAAGCCAGAACAGCAATTTTACAAGATTTTTATTCAGGTGAAATTCTATATGAAAAAGAACCTGATAGATCAATTTATCCAGCATCAATGACAAAAATAATGACAACAATTATTGCTTTCGATTTAATTAAATCAGGAGACTTAAATTTGGATGATAAACTTATTGTTTCTGAAAAAGCCTGGAGATTATCAACTGCAGGGTATTCTTCTATGTTTATAATGGTTGGTGATGAGGTTACTGTAGAAAATTTATTACATGGTATAATAACTGCATCTGGGAATGATGCTTGCATTGTGTTAGCTGAAGGTATAGCTGGTACGGAGGAAGAATTTGCAATTCTAATGACATCCAAAGCAAAAGAATTGGGAATGAACAATACAAATTTTACTAATTCTTCAGGTATTAATGATCCTGATAATTATTCAACGGTTAGAGATATTCTAATAATGTCTAGGTATTTGATAAAAGAACATCCTAATTTTTATAAATGGTTTTCAAGAAAAGAATTTACTTGGGATAGAACAGGGGGTGATCCTATTACTCAAGGAAATAGAAATCCTTTATTATATAAAAATATTGGAGCTGATGGCATTAAGACTGGCTATTTAGCTGTAGAAAAATATTCCCTTGCATCGTCACTGGAGAGAAATGGAAGAAGGTTAATCGCTGTTGGTAGTGGTTTTGAAACTAAAAAAGCACGTTCTAGAGAAAGTTCTAAATTATTAACTTATGGATTAACTAATTTTGATTTAGTTGAAATTGTTAAGAAAAAAGAATTTATTGAAAAAGTTGAAGTATGGCTCGGTAAAAAACAATATGTGGATGTTTATATTGATGATGACATTTATAAGACCATAAAAAAAGCCAAAAAAAAACTATTGAAAGTAACATTAAAATATGAAGGTCCTATAAAAGCTCCAATTAAGAAAGATCAAATAGTTGGTAAATTACGAGTAGTTTATGATCAACAACTAGTTGGTGAATATGATTTACTTGCTGCAAATAAGGTCGAAAAAGCCAATATGTTTACTAGATTAATTAAATCATTAAATTATTTAATCTGGGGTGATGTCTAAAAAACCAGTTATCGTATTTGAGGGTATAGAAGGTAGTGGTAAAAGCTATCACATCAATGAAGTGTCCAAGTATTTAAAAAAAAAGAAAATTGATCATATTAAAATCCGTGAACCTGGTGGAAGTAAAAACTCAGAAATAATTAGAAAATTAATACTAAGTAACAAATCCTCTTTTAATAAAGAAACAGATCTATTGTTATATTTGGCCTCAAGAAGTGAAAATATTACCTTGTTAACAAAACATTATGGTAAAAAGATAATATTAATTGATAGATTCATAGATTCTACAATTGCTTATCAGCACTATGGATTAGGAGTTAATTTGAAATTAATTAAATCTATTAATGAGCATCTTTTAAAAAAATTCAAAGTAAATTTTACCTTTTTAAATATA